>JAJTCL010000232.1 GCA_021323255.1 Propionibacteriaceae bacterium
GCAGGAATGTCACCAGTCGAGCACTGCCCCGCTCCTCGGCGAGCATCAAGGCAGCGAACGAGCCGAGCAGCGGTACGTACCCGATGATCAGCATGCTGGCGGCTGCGTCGCGGACGAAGCCCGCAGCACCCTTCGGCATTCGCCAGATGAGACTTGCTAGCACCGTCAGCGCCAATGAGGCCAGTAACACGCTGGTGGTGGAGAAGATCACTGGCTCCTGCCGACCGGCGAAGTAGGAACCGAATGCGATAGCGACGCTGCCGATCGCGATGGGGATGATCGCCGACGTCATGCCTTGCTTCTTCAGCGCCTCGTGCAGCTCGACTGCAGCGAGGACCAACGCCGCCGCGACCAAGGCAACAAAGGCGGGTTTGAAGTACACCAGGCTGAGCACGACGTACGCGCCAAGTCCGACACCGATGCCGATGGCGGCCGGCAGGTTGCGGCCAGCGCGACCGTGCGTCTGCGCCGGCGCGGCCGGAGGTTCAGTCAACACTAGACCTCGAGCAGTTCGGCTTCCTTGTGCTTGAGAACTTCATCGATCTCATCGACGTGCTTTCGCGTGGTTGCATCGAGCTGCTTCTCCGCTCGTACCACCTCGTCTTCACCGACTTCCTTGTCTTTGACCATCTTGTCCAGGGCCTCCTTCGCCGTACGGCGCGTGCCTCGGACCGAGATTCGCGCATCCTCGGCTTTGTGCCTGGCCAGCTTGATGTATTCCTTGCGCCGCTCCTCGGTGAGCTCGGGCAACGTCACTCGGATGGTGGTGCCGTCGTTGGACGGATTGACCCCGAGATCGGAGTTGCGGATCGACTTCTCAATGCTTGCCGTCGAGGACTTGTCATAGGGGGTGATCAGCACGACACGTGCGTCCTGCACATGGAAGGTAGCGAGTTGCTGCAGCGGTGTTGGCGAGCCGTAGTAGTCGGCGGTCAGCTTGGCGAAGATCGCGGGATGCGCACGACCGGTGCGAATGGCGGCGAACTCCTCCTTGGTGTACTCCACCGCATTCGCCATCTTGATATCGGCTTCGCGCAGGATGTCGGCGATCACGGCTGTTCTCCTTAGGCGTGGACGATCGTTCCGATCTTCTCACCCGACACCACGCGGACGATGGTGCCGTCGGTGTCCAGGCTGAAAAAGATCAGCGGGAGCTTGTAATCGCGCGCCATGCTGATCGCGGTCGCGTCCGCCACCTTGAGATTGCGCGCCAGGTATTCGTCATAGGTCAGCTCGTCGAACTTGATGGCGTCGGAGTGCTTACGAGGATCGGCCGAATACACGCCATCGACACCTTGCTTGCCCATCAAGAGCACCTCGGCGCTGATTTCGAGGGCTCGCTGAGCGGCCACAGTGTCGGTGGAGAAATAAGGCATGCCAGAGCCGGCGCCGAAGATGACGACCCGCCCCTTTTCAAGATGCCGCTCTGCGCGGCGAGGTATGTACGGCTCCGCCACTTGTCCCATGGTGATGGCGGTCTGCACCCGCGTTTGAACCCCGACCTTTTCCAGAAAATCTTGCAGAGCGAGGCAGTTCATCACTGTGCCGAGCATGCCCATGTAGTCCGCTCGATCACGTTCCATCCCGTGCTGCTGCAGCTCGGCGCCGCGAAAGAAATTGCCGCCGCCAACCACGACTGCCACCTGGACGCCCATTTGGACCACAATGCCGATCTGCTTGGCAAGTCCCGCCACGACATCGGGATCCACGCCGAGCTTGCCGCCACCGAAGACCTCACCCGAGAGCTTCAACATCACGCGCTTGTACGGACCGTTCACCCGCGGGTTCCTCTCTGCTCTGTGGGAACTGCTACTGCGCGCCGGCCGCCTCGAAGCGTACGAATCGCAGGACTTTGATGCCTGCCTCGTCAAGCTGCTTGCCGAACGGGATCTTGGTATCGATAACCGATGGCTGATCGAGCAGCGCGACATCCTTGAAGTACGCGTTCACGCGGCCGTCGACGATCTTGGGGACAGCCTGCTCAGGCTTGCCCTCCTCCCTCGCCGCTACTTCGGCGATCCGCCGTTCGTTCTCCACGAGTTCGGTTGGCACCTCGTCGCGGCTGACGTACTGCGGACGCATCGCAGCGATCTGCATGGCAGCGCCGCGGGCGGCGGACTCGTTCCCCCCCTCGTATTGGACCAGCACGCCCACCTGGGGAGGAAGGTCCGAGGCTCGGCGGTGCAGATAGACCGCGGTCTGGCCATCGAAGTAGGCCACGGCGCTCACTTCGAGCTTCTCACCGATCTTGACTGCGAGCTCCTCAACCGCTTCCCCAACCGTCTGGCCCGAGGGTAAGACCGCGGCATTGGCGGCCTCGACGCTATCGGCCTTGCTCGCCGCTACTGCTTTCACGGCATCGGCGGCCAACGCCTGGAAAGACTCGTTCTTGGCGACGAAATCCGTCTCAGCCCCGAGCTGGAGCAAAGCGCCGTCGCTGGATGCCACCAAACCGTTCGGTGCGGACCGCTCAGCGCTGCGCTTGGCCGCTTTGGCCTGGCCGCTGACGCGCAGGATTTCGACTGCCTTGTCGAAGTCGCCTTCGCCCTCGGTCAGTGCCCTCTTGCAGTCCATCATTCCGACGCCCGTGGCGTCACGGAGTCTCTTCACATCAGCAGCGGAGATCGTTGCCATGAGTTGTGTTTCCTCAGTCTTTCAATGTGGTGGGTCAGCTGTGGGTCGACCCTTTATCGGGGTCGTAGGTGTTTTCGGGATCCAGATTGTCCGATTGGAGCTCCTGGTCGAGTTCTTTGTCCGCTTCCTCCTCTGCTTCGGCCGCTGCCTCCTCGGGCTGCTCCTCGCCTGGCACCGGTGCTGCTTCAGATGCGGGTATCTCGTGCGGCGTCGCCGGTGCCGGCTCCTGAGTCGCGCCGAGCAGCTCCAGCTCCCAGTCCGGCATCGGCTCGAGTTCCGCCTCTGTCCCCGTCTGCGCACCGGAGCGCGCCATCAGGCCTTCGGCGACGGCATCGGCGAGCACCCGAGTGAGCAACGAGACCGAGCGAATTGCGTCGTCGTTGCCTGGGATCGCAAAGTCGACCTCGTCAGGGTCGCAGTTGGTGTCGAGGATGGCGATCACCGGAATCCGCAGCTTGCGAGCCTCGTCGACGGCCAGGTGCTCTTTCTTGGTGTCGACGATCCAGACGGCCTGAGGAGTCCTCGTCATGTCCCGAATCCCGCCCAGGGTGCGCTCCAGTTTCTCCTTCTCGCGGCGCAGCCCCAGCAGCTCCTTCTTGGTCAGACCGGAGGCGGCAATGTCGTCGAAGTCCAGCCCTTCCAGCTCCTTGAGCCGCTGGATGCGCTTGATCACTGTGTGGAAGTTCGTGAGCATGCCGCCCAACCAGCGCTGGTTCACGTACGGCATGCCGACCCGGGTCGCCTGCTCGGCGATTGCCTCTTGAGCCTGCTTTTTGGTCCCGACGAAGAGCACTTGGCCGCCACGGGCGACAGTGTCCTTGACGAAGGCGTACGCGCGGTCAATGTAGGTCAGCGATTGCTGAAGATCGATGATGTAGATGCCGTTGCGTTCAGTGAAGATGAACCGCTTCATCTTCGGATTCCAACGGCGGGTTTGGTGTCCGAAGTGGACCCCGCTCTCCAAGAGCTGTCGTGTAGTGACGACGGCCATGGCCGCGTTCCTTCCTTGCCGGCACGTGCAGGCGCCGGCGTACGGTTGCTCAGCACCGAACCCTTCGGCGCTGCCTGATGCTCGTGCGACACGCACTCGACCTGATTGGCGGCAGATCGAGACCGAATGTGACGCCCGGACCTTCAGACCGGTACGCGAGCATGCGAAGTCAGACCTGATGGCAGATCTGCACCGGTGAGTCTATGCGACGGTCGGCGCTCACGCATCTCATCGGTCTTCCGAGGCCTGAGGGGCCTCCATGGCACCGCCGTCCACAGATGGGCAGTGGCTTGGACCGTCGTCCACAGATTTGCCAGGGCCTGCACGATTCTGGCAAGCGTCCCGAGACTCCAGCTGTGCGGGTCCTCCGTCGAGACTTTCAGGTGACGACCTTCGTGGCGATGTGCCTGAGCGTGCTCGCCATACCGGCTCCTGCCGGGGCCGCTCCACTGCTGCCAACGCCTGCCGACTGGCCACTCGGCGGTGGGCCCGTGGTTCAACGAGGGTTCACTCCCCCGGCGGTCGTCTGGGGCTCGGGGCATCGCGGTGTTGATCTTGTGGCCAAATCAGGTGAAGCCGTCCTGTCAGCTGCGAGCGGCACGGTGGCGTTCGCCGGGTCAATTGCCGGCAAACCTGTCGTCAGCATTGACCATGGCTCAGTCCGCACCACATACGAGCCCGTGATCACCACGCTGCGTGTCGGCGAGCGAGTGGCACTGGGACAGGTGATCGGTGTCCTTGGAGCGGGCGGGCATTGTCTTGGCTGCCTGCACTGGGGACTACGGGAGGGCAAGAGTTATCTCGACCCGCTGCTGCTGCTGGGCGGTCGCGGGGGCCGGCTCCGATTGGTACCCGAGTCGCAACGAGAGGTGGTGGAACGCGAAGCTCGGGCTCGCGCGCTAGCGGCCGCTTCGGCGACTCAGAGCAAAGCGATCATGACCGCTGCTGGACGGCCGGGCAGTCACGGGTTTCTCCATCCGGTGGCGGGGGCTGTGAGTTCTGCGTTCGGAATGCGGCTCCATCCGCTGCTCAAAATACAGAAACTGCACGACGGCACTGACTTTGCCGCCGCTTGCGGCACAGCGATTCGCGCGCCGTACGCCGGTGTGGTTACCAGGACCTTTTTCAATTCTGCCTACGGCAATCGGCTCTTCCTCAGCCACGGCAGCGTCGATGGCGTTCGGGTGGAAACTGCCTTCAACCACGCCGCGCGCTATCTGGTTCGGCCGGGTCAGCGGGTCAGTCGCGGTCAGGTAATCGGCGTAGTCGGAAGCACCGGCCTCTCGACGGGCTGCCACTTACACCTGATGGTCTGGCTCAATGGACGGCTCAGCAACCCGATGAGCTGGTTGTGATGGCTGTGATGGCGCCAGTTTCAATCAGGCCCTGGGGTGAGCCTGCACGCTCCGCAGGTCCGCGCCCCCCTCCAGCAAGTGGGTCGCCATCGCGTGCCGAAGTCCGTGCGGGCCGAGGTCAGGTGCCCCCTGTGTCAGCTGGAGGGAACGATGAACCACCCGGCGCACCACGCGCGGATCGATCCGCTTGCCACGTTCACCGAGGAACATGGCTTGTCCCGATTCCGCCGTCGCCAGTTGCAGCCGTGCCTTTGCGAGCCATGCCTCGAGGGCACGCAAGGCCGGCACGCCCAGTGGGACTGTTCGCTCCTTGCGGCCTTTGCCGAAAACTCGGATCACTCGACGCTCTCGATCAAGATCAGCCACGTCGAGGCCGCACAACTCCGATACCCGGATTCCAGTGGCGTACAAGACCTCCAGGACGGCCGCGTCGCGAGCGGCAACCGGTCCCCCAACGTCCACAGCCGCCGCCATCGCCCCATCGAGCATCTGAGCTGCCGTTGGGGCCTCCAGAGTGGGAGGCAATATGCGACTGATCTTGGGAGAGCGGAGGTTGGCCGCTGGATCTGAAGCCAGATGACCCGTCTCCTGCGCCCAGGCGAAGAACACGCGCGCTGCAGCCGCTCGGCGTTGCAGCGTGCTGCGCGCGTGACCAAGACTGTGCTGCTTGGCCAGCCAACTGCGCAGCGCCTTCAGGTCAACGCCATTCAACGAGTCGATGCCGAGCCGGCTGAGATGGGTGAACAGATCCAGCAGGTCTGTGCGGTACGCGCGTACAGTGTGCGCGGCCAGATTTCGCTGTCCCCGCAGATGCCGCAGGTAGCTGTCCAGGACTGTCTCGAACTGCGGCGGCAACACCGTCTCGGCCACTTGACCACTCTGAAACACCGGAATGGGTATTCCAAGCACGCCACGCGGTACCCTCACCGGCGTGCCCTCTCAGATCAGCACCGTGGATGAGCTGAGGACCGGTGGAACAATTCTGCCCATCCTCCGCTGGGGAAACCCGATCATGCACCGACCAACTCGTCGAGTGACTGCCTTCGACGACGACCTGCTGGAGCTGGTGCGAAACATGTTCGCCACGATGTATGCGGCGGAAGGTGTCGGCCTCGCCGCCACCCAGGTAGGCGCCGACCTGGCGGTGTTCGTCTATGACTGCCCGGATGATGACCACGTTAGGCACGTCGGTGTGATGTGCAACGCCGATATCACCCTGCCCGAAGGCAAAGAACGCAAGCTGCACGCCAGCGACGAAGGCTGTCTGTCCTTGCCGGGGGCCTATATGGAATTGGCCCGTCCCGACCATGCCATCTGTCGGGGCCTCGACCAGAACGGTGGGAGTGTGGAGCTGGTGGGCACTGGCCTGCTCGCTCGCTGCCTGCAGCACGAGACCGACCATCTGAACGGCATCGTGTTCGGCGATCGGCTGTCAGGACGGGCTCGCAAGAAGCTCTACGCGTTGCACGAGGACGCAGCCGACCTCTATCCCGAGGACTGGCCGGTGAGACCGCGGGCTGACAGCGCGTAGCAGGCGATTGCGGCCGCTGCCGCCACGTTGAGCGAATCGATACCCGCAGACATCGGGATACGAGCACGTATGGCGGCGTCGTCCGACCAGCGCTTGGAGAGTCCGGCGCCCTCAGTGCCGAGCAGCACCGCTATCCGCGCATCAGGTGTGATGCTCGCCGCGAGCTGGCCGAGTTCCACT
>JAJTCL010000233.1 GCA_021323255.1 Propionibacteriaceae bacterium
TGCTGGAACGCGACGTTGCCGACTCGCGGGCTTCGATCACCGCTGGACGCAGCCATGTGGTGGGAGACGCCGCCGAGATCGGCCACCAGCGGGCAGCCCCGTCGCAGGTTGCGGCTCAGCACGTCCGTCAGGATCAGCGCGCTCGGGTGGTCGGATGTGATGCAGCCGGGGCTCGGGGCGGCCGCAGCTGCCAGCGGCTGCCTTGGAAACCGTTCACCTGCTCGGACCAGTGCAATAGGTAGTGCAGCGACCAGCGGTGCAACGAGCAGGGCCGCGACGAGCCCGATCTTGAGCCAGCGCCACCGTCTCTCAGCTGCGAGATTCAGCATCTGCTGGGCCGCCGCACCGGCGGTGATGGCGATCGCCGGTGCGGTTAACGCCGAATAGTGAATGAACCAGATCGGCGTTATGAGCAGCATCGCGCCCAAGCCCAGCAGCAGCAAGACAGCTGGCCGGGCACGGGCGAGCTGCCAGCCGAGTACCACGCCGGCCGCCACCACCAGGACGGCGATCATCAAAGGCACTGTGATGCGAGGAGGCAGGTGACCCAGCCCCAAGATCTCGGTCAGCCGTTGAATGGGTGACGCGCGATTCGGCACCCGCGACAGTTGGTCGAGCACGACCAATCGCCACATCATCGTCGGCGCGGCGGCGAAGAAAGGGAGGCAGATGGCGGCGCAGCTGGCCGCTGCGCCGGCCAGGAGCAGGCTTGCCCGCCGGAATCCCAGGCGCACGACCAACCAGCCGAAGAGGATCACAACCGGAAGGATGCCCCAGATCTTGATCGCCGCCGCCACACCTAGCAGGAGGCCGCCCACAAAGACCCGCCTTCTCGTCGGACTTTCCTCCGGTGGGCTGATCGCGATCAAGCTCGCGAGGAGGCAGGTGTTGGCCAGCCCTTCGAGTAGGACAGTTCGTTCGTTGTAAACGGCGGGCCAGAAGACCGCGTAAAACACACCACCGAACAAGGCGCCCACCCGCCCCACGGGCCGTAGGAACCAGGCGACCAGAGCAGCGTTGATGCCACCGATGATCATGAAGGAAAGCCGGGCAACGACGAATCCGGTTGAGTCGCTGGTCAGCTGGGCCAAGCCGGCGAACGGGGCCAGTGCCAGCACGATCCCCGGCGGGTGAAGCAACAGGAAGTCTCGATACGGCAGTTGGCCATGGACAAGGCCGATGGCCGCTGCGAAGTTCACGCCGTCGTCGTAATAGATCAGTCCGTCCAGACCGCTGCCTCGCAGGGTCGCAATCAACCGGGCCGAGAAACCCAGCACCACCAAGCCCGCGGCCACCAGGAGTTCGGGCGTCGGGCGCCTGGGTGAGGCATTCGGGCCGATCTTGGAACGATCGCGGGGCCTGGGACGCTCGGTCTCCCCCAGAACCCGCTCTTCCATGGTGGAAACCATAAGTGGCCGCTCGGCCGGCCCTTCGACAGGCTCAGCGTGCATCGACGGCCGAGATCGGCAAGTGATCGTCAGGGCGCGTCGACGCTGACCTTGAACCGGCACGCTGAGCTCTCGTTGGATCCGCTCTGGACGCGTACCTCGTAACTGCCAGTTATGTCTGGTCCTCGCGGATACGATGAAGCAGTGGCACGAGCTGATGGCCTGCTGAACCACGACGTTGATCCCCAGGATCGTGGGCCACAGGATGCATGTGGCGTTTTCGGCGTCTGGGCGCCGCGCGAGGAGGTGGCAAAGCTCACCTACTTCGGGCTCTATGCGCTGCAACACCGGGGCCAGGAATCGGCCGGAATTGCGGTCAGCAAGGGCTCGCAGATCGTGGTCTTCAAAGACATGGGGCTGGTGTCGCAGGTCTTCAACGAGGCGACACTGGACTCATTGGGCGATGCTCACCTCGCCATCGGGCATTGCCGCTACTCCACGACCGGCGCCAGCGTTTGGAAGAATGCGCAACCCACGTTCCGCTCGACTGCGGTCGGAAGTATGGCGCTGTGCCACAACGGCAATCTGACCAACACCTTGGAGTTGCAGAGCTGGCTGAAGGAGCGCGACCAACACAACGGCTCGCTGCTCCCTGGATCACTGTCCAATGACGCGACCAGTGACACCTCACTGATCACCGGCCTGATGGCCACCTACGCAGGTCTGAGCATCGAGGAGGCGGCGCTGGACGTGCTGCCTAGGCTGCGCGGCGCCTTCAGTCTGGTCTTCATGGATGAGGAGACCCTGTACGCCGCGCGGGACCCGCAGGGGATCCGGCCCTTGGTGCTTGGCCGACTGGAACGCGGTTGGGTTGTCGCGAGCGAGACCGCCGCGCTGGACATTGTCGGGGCGACGTTCATTCGGGAGGTAACGCCGGGTGAGCTGATCGCGGTCGATGCGAACGGGCTGCGGAGTCGCACCTTCGCGCAGGCCGATCCGAAGGGCTGTTTGTTCGAGTACGTGTACCTGGCCCGACCGGACACCATGATTTCGGGTCGCCGGCTGCATTCGGTGCGGGTCGAGGTGGGGCGTACCCTCGCCCGCGAGTTCCCCGCGGATGCCGATCTGGTGATCCCGGTGCCTGAGTCCGGCACACCGGCTGCTATCGGCTACGCCGAAGCTTCCGGCATCCCGTACGGGCAGGGCCTGGTCAAGAACTCCTACGTTGGCCGTACCTTCATCCAGCCGAGCCAGACCATTCGCCAGCTGGGCATCCGGCTGAAGCTCAACCCTCTCCGTGATGTGATAGCAGGTCGGCGTCTGGTCGTGGTGGACGACACCATCGTGCGGGGCAACACGCAGCGTGCGCTGGTGCGGATGCTGCGCGAGGCAGGGGCGAGCGAGGTCCACGTACGCATCTCCGCTCCGCCGGTGAAGTGGCCGTGTTTCTACGGCATCGACTTCGCTACCCGTGCCGAACTCATCGCGAACGGCTTGGACACCGAGGAAATATGCCGCTCCATCGGAGCCGACTCGCTCGGCTACGTCTCACTTGAAGGGCTGATCGCAGCGACCCAGGTTGGCAAGCAGGCTCTCTGCCGGGCTTGCTTCGACGGCATCTATCCCGTCGAACTGCCGCTCAGCGAGCGGTTGGGCAAATCCATCCTCGAGGACGCTGCCGACTTGGAGCCGGTGACCTCTGGAATCGGCGCTGCCGATGCCCTCACCCGTCCCTAACGTCACCGACTTGTCAGAACCCAGTTGACCTATGACTCAACTGGGTTCTGACAAGTCGGCGTACGCGGCGGCTGGGGTCGATATCGAAGCTGGTGAGCGGGCAGTCGACTTGATGAAGGAATGGGTCGCCAAGGCCCAGCGCCCTGAGGTCATGGGCGCCATCGGCGGTTTTGCTGGATTGTTCGACGCCAGCGCCCTCGCACAGCGCAACCATCCGGTGCTGGCTACCTCGACTGACGGCGTCGGCACGAAGGTTGCCATTGCCCAGGCGCTGGACCGACACGACACCATCGGCTTCGATCTGGTCGGCATGGTGGTCGACGATCTGGTCGTTTGCGGAGCCGAACCGCTGTTCATGACCGACTACATCGCCTGCGGCAAGGTCGATCCCGAACGCATCGCAGCAATCGTGCAGGGGATAGCTACGGCGTGCAGTGAGGCCGGCTGCGCACTTCTGGGTGGTGAGACTGCCGAGCATCCCGGACTGCTGAGACCGCATGAGTACGACCTCGCCGGGGCGGCTACCGGAGTGGTGGACAAAGACATGATCTTGGGGGCGGATCAGGTCAGACCTGGCGACGTGGTTGTGGCCATGGAGTCCTCCGGGCTGCATTCAAACGGTTATTCGCTCGTCAGGCACGTCCTTGACAAGCAGTCGAGCTGGACGCTGGATCGTTACGTCCCGGAGCTCGGCCGGACCCTGGGCGACGAGCTGTTGATGCCGACCCGGATCTATGCCCGCGACTGCCTGGCGCTGATCGATGCGGTTGAGGTGCATGCAATAAGCCATGTCACCGGCGGCGGGCTCGCCAGCAATCTGGCTCGGGTCATCCCACCCTCATGTCAGGTGCAGATCGACCGCGCAAGCTGGCGGCCGGCAGCTATTTTCCGACTCATCGAGCGTCTCGGAGAGATCTCTCAGTCCGACCTGGAAGCAACCTTCAATATGGGCGTTGGCATGGTGGCGATCGTGTCTCCAGACTCGGTCGACGAAGCCGTTGCCCTCTTGGCGGGGCGTGGACTGCGCTGTTGGATCTGCGGATCTGTTGGTCCCGCCACGTCAGGCGGCGGCGGGACCGTCAGCCTGCTCGGGACCTACGCCGCGAGCTGATTAGACCCGACGAGCGAGCGTGGCCAGGACCACACTGGCAAGCGCTCCGACACCGGTCCCGCCGCTTTGCACCCTTGGGAGCATTAGGTAGCCTGTGCCTCACGACATTAACCATTCTGAGCCGCGGCCACGCCGCAGGCAGACAACGTGCGAGGGGGTCGACCCGATATGGGGCGCGGCCGTGCAAAAGCGAAGCAGACGAAGGTTGCCCGCGAACTCAAGTACCGATCCTTCGAGACGGACTTCTCATCGTTGGAGCGCGAACTTCGGTCTGGGTCAGAAGGTCATGAAGTACCACCGGCATATGCGGATCTCGTCGAGGAGTCCGAGGACGACGAGGACCCTTCGGGCGACGAGCGGGAGTACGGGCACCTTCGCAAGTCAGGCTAAGGAAACGCGCCCACTCGCTTCCCGCGGGCAATAGCCTGGACCGCATGAGCCAGAACCCTCAAGACAATCCCGACCAACCACGGCGCTCGGCTGAGGCTGACCCGGCACATCCAAACGAACCGGAATCGAGCCCGGCAACTTTGGGTGACGACAACGTTCCTGCTGCGGCGACAGACTCGACCGATACAACGGTGACGGGCGAGGCGGGCGTGGGCTCGGGAGATGCGTACGACACTTCGACGAGCCCGTCTGGCACAGAACCACTTGCCCCAGTTGGCGATTCCGGATCGCCTGGCCCGGAGGCGCCGTACGGATACCCCCCGCAGCAGGGTTACACCGACCCCAACGCCGGTTATCAGCAGCAGGCCTACCAAGAGGGTTACGGCAGTCAGCC
>JAJTCL010000234.1 GCA_021323255.1 Propionibacteriaceae bacterium
GCATCCTCTCGGGCCCGCACCAGATCCCGGGCCGCCTCTTGCTCCACACTCGGCACGTTCACCTCGACGATCTCGCCCAGCTTCAACAAGTGGGCCAATAGCTCCGCGTCCCGGGCGTCGGTCTTCACCCGATCCCCGTGCGGCCGGTGCAGCTTCGATGGCGCCGCCACGACACACCGGGTTCCATGATCATTGAGACAGCGATACAGGCCGTATCCAGTTGGGCCGGCCTCGTAGCCGACCTTCACCGGACCCGGCAGACCCGACACCCAACGCAACACCTCGCCCGGATCGGGGCACAGCTTGCGCTGCCACACCTCACCGGTCACCGCGTCAAGGGCATGCCCGGTCACCGACCTGGCGTGCACATCCAACCCGACGAACGTACGCTCGTTCCCCACTGAGGCCTCCCGCAACTTGTGGCTCTACCGGACAAGCCTCAGCCTGCCCGGCAACCCACGACCAATTGCGAGCGAGGCCTCAGGCCTGCTCATACCGTCTAATGCTGTTCAGCCACTCACTGCAGCTGCTCGACCAGTTTCCCCAGCTGTCGGTCGCAACCGAGTAGGTCACTAGCGTCACCTCGGCCCCCGGGTCGGTGAACAGCCGGCAGCCGTGGGCCCCGACTACTGGGCGTCCTTGGCGAACGGATCCACGCTCTGGACGTAGGCCATCCGCTCCAGCCAGACCGGGTCGCTCATGCGGCGGCCAATCTCGGCCTCGTCGACCTCCTCGACACGGGCCTGGATCCACCACAGGTTGCCCATCGGGTCTCGGACCCGACCGATCCGATCGCCCCAGAACAGGTGGGTAATGTTGGTCACCGCGATCCCACCCGCGTCGAGCGCCCGCTGGAAGGTCGCATCGGCGTCCTCGACGTAGAGGCGCAGAAAGGCTGGAGTATCGGGCCAGTGGGGCTTAGCGTCGAAGGCCAGCACCACCGAGTCGCCGATCCGAAACTCCGCGTGACCGATCACGCCATTCTCATCGGCCACCCGCCCAATCTCATCGGCACCGAACGCGGCCTTGGCGAATTCGATGACGGCGTTGGTGTCTCGGGAGATCACCCACGGGCTGACCGAGCTGTATCCCTCCGGCACTCCAGGTCCTTGAGCACGATTCATGGCGACCTCGATGCAAATCAGCTTCCAAGCTCCCGATCTCCCTGAACGATACGCGGCAGCTCGCGGTAGAGGATTCATGAGGCCGCCAGCAGGGGTGGCCGTGGCCTTCCGTCGCGGCCGTCCTCCTCGTAGCCTGTACCTCGCAGACCACCCCACCGCCCGCCAGCCAACCTCAAGGGACGCGTTTCAGCCTGCCCGCAGGAGGGTCCGCTTGCGGGGGACCACTAACTCTGTCCGAAGGTAGCCGGCCTGGACTTCTGCGGGGAGTGCACGGTGAGTTGCGAGGCTGACCTGAGCCATCGCTGGTCTTGCCAAACCCGCGGGGTCGCACCAGGCTGAGCCTGGGCTCAACCAGCTCAGCCTGCGGAAGGTCGGCCGATGATGCGCTACTGGCGCTGGTCGGCGCGGTCGGTGATTGTCGCGCCGCTCCTGGCCCTGTCGGTCACGTGCGGCGCGCAGCCACTTGGCGGTCCCGCGACGTCAGCGCCGCCGACAGCCGTGGCGGGTTCGGCCGCGCCGCGTGCCGCGGTCGGCACGGCGATCGACGACTATATCGCGCACGGCTCGGTCAATTTGCAGAACATGCGGGCGGTTTTGGTCAGCCAGCGCGGCGAGTTGCTGGCTGAGCGGCATTACCACAGCGACGCGGCCGCGTATGCCGAGATCCACTCGGCCACTAAGAGTGTCATGTCGACCTTGGTCGGCATCGCTTTGACCAAGGGTGATTTAAAGAGCCTGGATCAGACCCTCGGTGAACTGCTCCCGCAGCACCGGTCAGTGATGTCGAAGAGCTCGGCTCGCACGAGCCTCCGGCAGCTGCTGACCATGACCGGCGGCTGGACGGCTTTCTACGACGCGGAGACAGCCAAGCCGAACCTGGTGAGACGACTCCTCATGGCGGGGCCGGAAGGCGACCCGGGCACATTCGTCTACTCCAACGTTGGACCGCACCTGCTCTCTGCGGTGCTGGCCCAGGCTAGCGGCACCTCGACGCTCGCATACGCCCAGCGCGTCTTGTTCGACCCGCTCGGGATCAACAGCCAGCCGGCGTTCGAGGGGCCGATGGCCCAACGCGACAACCCCGGGGTGGTGAGCACGAACTCGTTTCGATGGCTCCGTGACCCAGACGGTTTGCACGCAGGACCGTACGGTCTGGCGCTGACAGCGCGGGACATGGTCAAGATCGGCGAGCTCTGGCTCAACGGTGGAGTCTGGCGCGGTCGGCGGATCCTCAACGCCGACTACATCGCGCAGGCCTCTACCAACCAGGTCCCCGAGCTCGAAGGTAAGATCCGCGGCTACGGATATCTCTGGTGGATCACACCGCTGGTGAGCCACGGCGCCTACAGCGCGCAGGGCAGGTACGGGCAGCTGATCACCGTCGTTCCGGATCTGCGGGCCGTTATCGTGATCTCCTCACGCGTATTAGATGACGCACCGAGCATCGAGGACCACCTCGCGATGATGGACGCGGCCATTGTGCCCGGACTCTCTTGACATCGGAGTCATCGAGGCGGCCACGCGCCCGGGACGTGTGGCTCGTCGGGAGCGACACTAGGTCTGGTACCGACCGAGGCAAGAGGCAAGGAGTGTGCTGAGATGCCCGCCCGTACAGAGATCAAGACCAGCGTGGAGTCGCGCGACGGCACTGAGATCGCCTACTGGACGAGTGGGGGCGGACCGCCGCTCGTGCTCGCCCATGGGGCACCCGCCGACCACTCTCGATGGCGGCCCTTGCTTCCCTACCTGGAGCAACATGTCACGGTTCATGCAATCGATCGGCGAGGCCGAGGTGCCAGCAGCGACGCTCCGCAGTACAGCTTGGAACGGGAGTATGAGGATGTTGCGGCGGTGGTGGATGCCGTGGCGGCGGCGTCGGGGGAACAGGTCGATGTGTACGGACATTCGCACGGCGGCATCGTGGCATTCGGTGCGGCGACCCTGACCGCGAACATCCGCAAACTCGCCATCTACGAGGGCTGGCCGGTCCCGGACCCATTGATCTACGCCCTCCCAGCAGACGTTGTGAGGCGGATGGACAAACTGCTGGCCGAGGGTGATCGGGCCGGCGTAGTCGAGGCGCTGTTCCGGTCGGTGGAGGAGATGTCTGACGACGACATGAGCGCGCTCCGCTCGGCCCCCTCTTGGCGGGGGCGCGTCGCCGCCGCGCACACGGTAACGCGCGAGATCTTAGGCGAGACCCGGGCCCGGCTCGATGCAGAGCAGGCAGCGAAGGTCAGCGTGCCCGTTCTGCTGCTGGTCGGCGAGAAAAGCACGGACCCCGCAAAGCGCGAAGTTGGCACGGTCGCAGCCGCACTTCCGGACGCGCGGCTGTTGGTGCTGGCGGGACAGCAGCACATCGCCGACATCTTGGACCCCGAGAACTTCGCGAAGCACCTGCTGGAGTTCCTACACCGCCGGGCGCTGCGCACCGGCGGACTGTCTGGTTAGGCCGCTCGTCACCGGCTGGGTAGCGCAGTCGAAAATAGGGGTCGGCGCCTTCATGATCAGCAGCGCTTTGGCTACAAGAGATGAACCGTTTTGGCTCACCGTGCTGCATCAATACCGTCGACGGACCGAACCAATGGGCGCGCTACCTGCTCAGCGAACAAGATCGTGGGCGGCCAGGGCCGCAGCCGACATCCAGGACACGATCGACGGCCGGTAGCTGAAGATCACCAGCCGAGGGAGCGCGGAAGCGCTTCCCCATCTGACCTACCAGGTGTTCGCAAGCGGGTCGATGCTCCTATGGTTTGGCAAGTGGGCGCGTGGAACGGTTCTCGGCATCCAGCACGGGTAGCGCGTTGAAGATCTCGCGGGCGACGTAGCGCTTCAAGCAGCGAATGATCTCCGGGCTTCGACAGGCCTTCGTGGGTGCGCCGCTCGGCGTAAGCGCGGGTGCGTGGGTCGTAGCGGAGGCGGCCAAGAACGACAACGTAGAGCGCATTGTTGGCGCCACGGTCACCGCCGCGGTTGAGGCGGTGTCGGTCGGTGCGCCCGCTGCTGGCAGGGATCGGCGCGGCGCCGCAGAGGTGCGCAAAGGCGGCTTCGGACTTGATCCGGTCAAAATTGTCGCCGGCGCTGATGAGCACCTGGCCGGCGACCTCGGGTCAACCCCCGGGAAGGGCAAGCAAGGCCGGCGCGACCTGGTGCACAAGTTGATGGACCTCTTGGTCGGCTTCGGCGGTCTCCTCCGAGAGCTGTAGATGGCGACGGGCCAGTCGGCGCAGCGCCGTCTTGGTGGCGTGTTCGGTGTCGCCGAGTTGATGTCCTGGACCGGAGTCGGGCGCAGGCCGCAATCATCTTCAAGGTGGGCAGCCGCCGCAGCTTCTCACGCAGCTGCGCCGGACCGGTGACGATCAAGGACTTGATTTGATTCGTGGCCTGACTTCGGGCTTTGACTGCACTGGATCGTGCCACGCGAAGCGCCCGGATCACCTCGACCCGGCCGTCGCGTAGCTTCGGCACAACCGAGGCAGCCCAGACAGCGCGGCCCGAGCAGCGGAATAGGCGTCCAGCGGATCCGACTTGCCGTGGGCCCGCCGCGCCCGTCGATCCGGGCGGTCGACCTCGACGATGAGTATCCCTGCCTCACGCAGCTGTCGAGCCAAGCCGGCACCATAGGTGCCGGTGCCCTCAGCGCCGACTCGTTCAACCCCGCCGTGGCCTTGCAGCCACTCCACCAGGGCGCGATAACCCACCGGCGATGCGGGAAACTCCCGATCGCCGAGTTGACGCCCAAGGTGATCAATCACGGCGGCATGGTGGCTATGTCCATGCGTGTCCACGCCACCAGTGACACCAACCGTCGTCCTTGTCATGCTGGTCATGCCATACCTCTTCCGTTCGCAGCGGTCAGGTGGGCGCACGCCGCGGTCG
>JAJTCL010000235.1 GCA_021323255.1 Propionibacteriaceae bacterium
GTGTCGGAGAACTCAGCGTGACGCGACGGGCTGATGCAGTCCCGACCCTCCGGGACACCGCGGGTGGCGGCGATCTCCGCAGACACCTTCGCTGCAGGAAGGACGCCGCCGAGGCTCGGTTTCGCGCCCTGGCTCAGCTTGATTTCCAGCGCCCGCACCGGCGCCTCAGCCACCAGCTCCTTCAGGCGGTCGAGACTGAAGCGACCGTCTTGGTCTCGGCAGCCGAAATAGGCCGTGCCGAGCTGAAACACCAGCTCGCCACCCTGGCGGTGATACGGGGAGACGCCTCCCTCACCGGTGTTGTGCAGGCAGCCGGCCAGTGCTGCACCGGCGTTGAGGGCGGCGATGGCGTTGCCCGACAACGAACCAAAGCTCATCGCCGCGATGTTGACGACGGACCGCGGACGGAACGCGTGCCGGCGGCCACGAGCTGCACCTAAGACCTTGGCGCAAGGCAGCACCACCTCGTAACCTGCGGCAGGCGATGAGGGCGGGATGGCGCGGCCAAAGGTGCGATGAGTGATAACGGGGTACCCAGCGGTGTACTCGATGTCGTTGTCGGTCCCGAAGCCGAAGTAGTTGTTCTCCTTCTTCGCCGATGCGTACACCCAGCGCCGCTGATCGCGGGTGAAAGGGCGTTCCTCGTTATTGCCCGCAACCAGGTACTGACGCAACTCTGGACCTATGGACTCCAGCATGTAACGCGCATGACCGAGCAGCGGGTAGTTGCGCAGCAGTGCATGCTTACGCTGCCTCAGGTCACGCACCGCAACGGCTGCAGCAGCCAGCGCCGCTGCAGCGGGTATCGTCCTCGACGCCCAACCCATGCACTCATTCTGTTCCTCGGAGGGCTGGCAGGGCGAGCACGTGCGCAGGAACCGGACCCACGTCCGAAGCTGGAAACCGCCTACCGGAACCAGACGGCCAAAGCATGAACCGAACCGGCGAGCCCCGTACGCCCCTAAAACACCTTTCTACAAAGCAAGATCATTTAGCGCCAAATGAGGGACGCATGCAGCAAGCGGCGGCCGGACCACACTGAAGATGGACCACACACCGGTTACGCGCACCGCCTTCAGTGTCCAGCCGCTGCACTATCCACACTGCTCATGCGCAACGAGCACTATCACTCGCAGGCCGAGATGTAGTCCTCCATGAGGCTCTCCACCGCCGCCATGGCAAGGCTGCGCGCGGTAGGGGCAAGGCGCCCGTTGCGAACGGATTCGTAACGCGCCCCGAGATATTGGCCGATCAGGGTCTCTGGCAGTTCTTTGTCTTCCAGAACCTCGAATAGCCGCGCCACGGCCGCGTCGGCCTCGGGCTGTGGCCAGTAGTAGCGAATGCGGTCGCTGTAGGAGAAATGCCGCTGCAAGGCCAGCTCGGCAGTACTGCCGTGGTAGTACTTGGCCCAGTTCTCCGGTGAGGCCAGCATGATCCGCTCCATGCTCGCGCGCAAAGTCTCGTCCCGCCGGGCGGGGAAAAGCTCCTCTGCGATCGCGTCGAGGCCGTAGAGGGCCTCCCGCAGGACGAAGGTCAGGCCTGGCCCAACCTTGAGGATGGCAAAGCCATCCCGCACCAGATCGGTCAAGTTGGCTCGGGTCTGGTAGTCGGTGGAGTGCGCTTCGAAGACGAGGCCGGGCATGTCCTTGAGCGTGGCGCTCAGGGCCTCGGCTTTGCTGCTGTTGTAGTCGACCACATTATGGCTGCCAAATTCCACGCCCGGCTGAACGACGGCGGCAATCACTCTTGTGAAGGCGTCCGACTGTCCCGCCTGCGCAAAGGCTGTTTCGTGAACTTGAACGGTACGGAGTGCGTCCTCCGGGGTGGTCAGCTCCAGCTCGTCGAGTGCATGCATGGCCCCGCCGGGGATCGGAACCTCAGTACCGATGACATAGACCGGCTTGGGAGCGTCTCCGCCAGGCAGAGCGGATTCTGCTGCAGCGGCTAGTCGCGCGGCGCGGGACGCGGTCTCCTCGTCCTCCAGCGCCACCGGCTCGCCCTGGCAGCCCATGGAGCAGTCGAGGTGCAGCTTGCTGAATCCCGCAGCTGCGAAGGCGCTGATCATCGCTTCGGCCTTCTCCATCGCTCCCTCGGCAGGAAGGCTCTTCCAAGGGTTTGGGCCAAGGTGATCGCCGGCCAGGATGATTCGCTCAGTCGGGAAGCCGTTTTCGGCGGCGATCTGCTCGACGAAGCTGCGGAAGTCCCTCGGGGTCATGCCCGTGTAGCCGCCATCTTGGTTGACCTGGTTGCAAGTAGCCTCGATCAGCAGCGGCAGTGGCGTGGGCAGCGTGGCGCGCATCGATGCCTCAAGCACCATGGGATGCGCGGAGCAGATCGAGGGGATGCCCGACGGGCCGGCGCGGTCGAGCCACGTCGCGATGTCATGCAGCGGGTTCTGGGTCATCATCATCCTTCCGACTGCCCAAGCAGGGCATCGAGTTCGTCTCGGGTTGCGGCGCCCTCCATCGGCCCGACCTTGGTGACTGCATTGGCGCCGGCGGCATTGGCGAAGCGAAGTGCGGTTTCGGGAGAAGCGCCCGCCAGCCAGAAACTGACGAAGGCACCACCGAAACAATCACCGGCGCCGGTCGGATCGACTTCATCCGTCGAGAGGGGGGCCACGTCGGTGCGGCCGGCCCGATTGAAGTGGCTTGCTCCCTGGTTTCCGCGCTTGATCACGATGTCGCCGACGCCGCGGTCCAGAAGTTCCTTGACCGCTGCGGCCTCGTCGTCCGCCTCGGTGAAGAGATAGATCTCCTCGCCCGACGGCAAGAAAAGGTTGGTCTGGGCAAGAACCTCGTCCAAGGCCTCACGCAGACCCGGTGTATCGAGGATCTCGGGCCGCAGGTTGGGATCGAAGCTCAACGTTCCACCGCGCGCCGTGATGCGCGCGACGGCCTCGCGCGCCACCTGCGAAAGGCCGGGTGCAGAGAGTGCGGTGCCCATGACATGCACGTGGTCGCAGCTTTCCATGAGAGCCTCGGCGTCCGGCGTGAGAGTAAGGTTGCCGGTCGCGCTGTGGGCGATGTTGTAGACGAACGCGCGGGAGCCGTCAGGTCGGTAGCGGACGAAGGCCGAGCCCGTGGCCTCGCCCCTCGCCACCTCGATTCCGGAGACGTCGACCCCGTCCGCTATCAGACGATCCAGGTTGAGCCGACCGAAATCGTCGTCGCCAACACGGGAGATGATGGCCGCTGGCGTGCCGAGACGGCCAATCTGGTCGATGAAGATCGCCGGTGCGCCTGAGGGAAACGGACCAACCAGAGGCTGGGGTTCAAGGAATCCATCGCCCTTGGTGGTAGCCACGATCTCGACGAGAATCTCGCCGACTGTCAGCACCTTCTTCGACATGGCTCAAAAACCTGCCTTCGTCCAGAATGGAAATGCACAACTGCCGAATTCCAGTCAGCCGCCTCTCGACGCCCGCAGCGGTGACCATCAGGACCATGAACCGCTCACGGATGGATCAGCACCTTGATGTGGTCTCCGCTCATTGACGCCTCGAACGCCTGCTCAGCCTGCTGCAAAGGGAACTGCCCGGTGATGAAGTCCTCGGCGCGGACCGCCCCCGACTGAATCATCTCGATCGCGCTGGCGAAGTCCTGCGGGACATAGGTCGCGCTGCCCTGGACGCGGATTTGCTGGTCCTGCATGATCCGGATCGGTAGCTCGAAGTCGGCAGCAGGGACGCCGACGATGACCACCGTGCCGCCCTTGAGGGCCATGCCGATCGCTGCGAGGGTGGTGGACCTGACCGCGACACAGTCGAAGACGACGTCAGCGCTCTCCCCCAGCGCGGCTCTGACCTGAGCGGTGACATCTGCGGCCATTGCGTCAACGGCTGCGTCGGCACCGAGCCGCATGGCCGCCGCCCGCTTGGCGGGCAACGGGTCCGTGACGACGACCTTGGAGGCACCGTACCACCGCGCCACCGCGAGCATGAGCAGCCCGATCGTACCCGCGCCAAGCACGGCGACCGCGCGTCCCTGAAGTGACCCAGCGATGCGGGCCGCATGGACCGGCGTCGACAGCGGCTCGATGAGGGCCGCGTTGAGGTCACTAATGTCATCAGGAATCACGTGCAGCCGATCGGCACGAATGACGAACTGGTCGGCCATACCGCCCTCGGGGTAGCCACAACCAAAGAACTGCAGGTTCTCGCACAGGTTCTCGGCGCCACTGCGGCAAGGCTTGCACTCCCAGCAGGGCAGGGTCGGCTCAACGACGATGCGGTCACCGACCGCTACCGACGTGACGCCCTCACCGAGCTCCTCGACAACGCCGGTCGCCTCGTGACCAGGCATGTAGGGGATGGGGATGAATGGGTGACGGCCGTGGAAGGCGTGGGTGTCCGACCCGCAAACCCCAATGAGGGTGCTGCGCACCCGGACCTCGCCCGGCGCGGGCGCGGGAATCGGATCCTCGCGCAATTCCATGGTGCGGACGGCCGTCACGACGATGCGGCGGTTGCTGGACATCGAGATTCACCTCTCGCGGTGGGTTGTGCCGGCGACGTCATCAGACGACTCTGCCAGATCCACCGGAAAGGAAGACTTAGCACGCGTCGCCTGTCTAAGAAGCGAAGCAAATACTCAGCTCCTGGCATCACGCCTAGTCAACACTATTTTCCGAGAGTGGGCCTCAGTGGACTTGAACCACTGACCGCTGCCTTATCAGCGCGGCCAGGGGCGATTGAGAACCATGCCTGATCGCCACTTAAATCAGCGTTGACAAGGGCATTTGCAATAATGACGATTGTCGCCAATTGTCGGTTCTTGGGGATGTTTTCCAACCTTGTGACTCCCGTACGCCCCCCGGGAATAATCTTGCGAAGCAAAATCATCTTGCTCAAACAAGGAGGAAGCCGGCTCAGGCGCCTCCACGCAGCGCCACGACTTCGGCGTACTTGTCTCCGAACCCGGATTCACACAACACAGCGGGCCCGCTCGGTGGCCCCGGGCCGCAGATCCGCTGGTGGCTGAGCTGGGCAAGCGCGGCAT
>JAJTCL010000236.1 GCA_021323255.1 Propionibacteriaceae bacterium
AGGGCGGGAATCTCATACGACATCAACGTGCGACCGACTGTGATCACCGATCCCGATCTGTACTGGAGCAAGGTGCAGCCTTGGCTCCGTGTGGTCGGTCGGCGTCAGGGAATCGTCAAGGCAAGCGACGAGGACATCAAGTTCCTCGCCAAGGCGGCCAACAGTGGCGCCGTCGAAAGTGGCACCGATCCAGTTGACCTGGCGGGACGTTGGGTCGAACAGTACGGCTTGGGGCTGGCGGTGATCACACTCGGTCCAGGTGGTGGAGCGGCCGTCGAACCAGGCGGAAACATCACCCGCGTACCGGGCTTCCCGACCAAGGTGGTCGACACAGTCGGTGCGGGCGATACGTTCATGGCGGGCTTCTTGGATGGCTATGTGAAGCTCCATCTCGGGCTCGCAGCCTCCTTGGAACGAGGCACAGCCGCTGCTTCAATCGTCTGCTCCCGACAGGGGCCCCAGCCGCCGACATCGGCCGAGGTGGACGATTTGATCGCCGAGAAAGCCTAAATTCCTACGGAGCCCCTCCGGACATAAGGCCTGGCTTCGCTCGCGGGCATCGGCTCACGTTCGGGGCCACGAGTCAGTCGCATAAGGCTTTGGGAGGCCGAAGTTCCAGCGTGTGGCCACGGGAAGGTTAGGTGCGCACCGTCTCAGTGGCCGGCCATCGAGATCTTCGGCTCTTCCTCCGGCTCCTCCCCCGGTATGTCGGCGAACCGGTCCTTCGACCTGAGGTCAAAGATTGCGTAGGCCAATACGCCCAGGAAGCAGACTGCGGCCACGATGAACGCCGGCCCGATACCGAACCGGTCGGCCAGCAGGCCCTGGATTGGCGGCATGATGGCGCCGCCTACGATCGCCATGACCAGGCCGGCAGCTGCGAATTTCGTGTCCACCCCGAGACCGTGCAGCGCCACGCCGTAGATCGTGGGGAACATCAGCGACAGGCAGGCGGACACCCCGACGAGCGCCCACGCCCCGGACAGGCCGGGGAAAAACGCGGCGTAGAGACAGAGCAGAATGGCGAGGCTGGCCATGATCGCAAGCAGCTTCGTGGCCCTGAAGTAGCCCATCAGCCAGGTCATGACGAACCGGGAAATGAAAAAGAGGATCAGGCTGACCTGCAGGAAGTAGGCACCCCGGACCGCGGTGCCACCGGGAACCTCCTCTGCGACATAGAGCACGATGTAGGTCCAGGTGCAGACCTGGGCTCCGACATTGAAGAATTGGGCGAGGACCCCGTAACGCCAGTGGTGGTTGTGGTGCAGCCGGCGGACGGTGTCGCCGAAGTGCATGTGGTGGCTGTCTGAGGCGACCTCCTCGTGGCTTCTGGGAACCTTCTTTATGAATAGGCCAATCCAGATGATGACCAGCGCGACCGCCAGGCCCAGGTAGGGGTTCATGATTGCGTTGAGCTCGGCGGTCTGGATCGCGACCAGCTGGTCGCGCGGCATCGTGGCCCGCTGTTCAGGCGTGGCCGGGTTCATCTTCGGCAAGACGAGGACGGCGGCCAGCAGGACACCGAGGTTGGTTCCGAGCGGGTTGAACGACTGCGCCAGGTTGAGCCGCCTGGTCGCAGTGCCCTCCGGACCCATCGCGATGGCGAACGGGTTGGCGGAGGTCTCCAGAACGGAGAGACCGGCGGCCAGGACGAACAGTGCAATGAGGAAGACGCCGAAGGTCAGCGACCTGGCCGCGGGGTAGAACCCGAACGCCCCGATCGCGGCGAGGCCGAGGCCGGTCAGGACGCCCACCTTGTAGCCGTACCGCTCGTTGAGGAACGCGGTGGGAAGAGCAAGGCAGAAGTAGGCCCCGAAGTAGGCAAACTGGACCAGCGACGCCTCGAAGGTGCTCATTGTGAAGATGCCCTTGAAGGCGGTGACCATTGGGGCGGTCAGGTCCTGGGCCAGCCCCCACACGATAAAACAGCTGGTCAACAACCAGAACGGAACGATCATGTTTTTGTCGATCAGCGGAAGCTTTTTCGACGTCATCCGAAACCCATCTCCTTCGGTGGAGAGCCAGGCTCACCGGTAAACCAGCCGCTCATGGGGTCGGTCAGACCGACG
Organism: Propionibacteriaceae bacterium; assembly: GCA_021323255.1. Lineage (GTDB taxonomy): Bacteria > Actinomycetota > Actinomycetes > Propionibacteriales > Propionibacteriaceae > Microlunatus. Next base: position 2,070 of record JAJTCL010000236.1, read on the forward strand.
ACCCAGCAGATACTGCTCCCTCAGATAAACAACGCTGGCGACAAATTCGACTGTGCTGACCAGAGTCGCGGTGGTGTGGTCCCAAAATTATTCCGGGTGTGAAACGAAGCCTACGGCCACTGGACCGGCCTTGGGAATATCGCGGCTGGAATCATCCGCAGGGCGAGCCATCGCGCGACGGCCACCGCAACTGCCATCGGCCGTCCGGACACCGCTACTCACACGGTCAGGGTCGGGCACCGATGGGCCAGGATGATGTCCGGCACGGCCAGCTGCCAAGGAGCATGCGCTCAGGGCAGCCGCCGTGTCCCTGATCCGCTCCTGCACCCGGGGCTAGGGATGAATGGCCGAGGTGCCAGGGTCCGCTGATCGGGGGGATAGCAGCGAGTGGTGACCCAAAGGGTGGCTGATCGAGGCCGAACGGCGTCCGCTGGCCCTAGATGCCGCTCGGCCACAGAGGAAAACATGCGTTCTCAAGATCAACGGGCTCTGACTAGCATGTCCAGCCACCGAAGCGCCGCTCGAGTCTCCATACGGACTGGACATTGACGGCGCCGGCAACCTCTATATCGCCGACGAGGAAAACGCTCTCATCAGGATCGTTGACTCGGCTGGCATCATCCGGACCCTCAAGTTCTAACCTAGGGCTCACTCGGCGCCACACCTTGGTGGTCGCCGGGCACTTGTCTGCGGAGCTCAGCCTTGGCCGTACTCCGATGCGTCTACGCGAGGAGGTGCGGCACGCCGCCGCGGACGCTTGCCTCGTTGCTCGGCGTCGTCGGCGTAGCGATGGTCGACATGCTCTGCTCCCCGGACGCATCCAGATCCAGCTGACAGGGTCGCCCCTGATCGGGCACCGAGCGACAACGGCATGGTGTTCACCACCCGCTTTGCCGGCGGCCACGCCGACCGCGACACCATCAACGGCTTCCAAGCCGAACTCCGCCATCTGGATGTAATTGAGAAGCACTCCAAGCCGAGCCACCCCACCACCTGCGGCAAAGTGTGTGAAGACTTGGCTGGGCGCTGCACCGGGTCGGTCTGACCCCGGCCAAGGTATGACCATGGTGTCCTTCGTTCGATTTGTCGGCCGGTACCGGTGCAGCGTCACGGCGCGCACCGGCCAGACGGATCTGACCTAATAGGAGCTTGGACTAGCAGCCCCGTCACAGACCTGTCGCTCCGCCCGGCCGGTTCGCCCTGTCCGTGAGATCAGCCCTAACGGAGGAGCGAATCCCAGCATGACAACCAAAGCGTCGACTGTCATTGGCGGTGTCGACACACAGCACACCCACTATGCGGCTGCGGTTGACCAGCATGGCCGGTTGCTGGGTCACCAAAAGTTTCCCGCCACCGACCGCGGATCCCAGGCTCTGCTGGCCTGGATCCGTGGACACGGTCAGATCGCAGCCATGGTCGAAAGCACCGGATCGTTCGGTCACCCTGACCAGAGCGCTGACCAAGGCCGGCGAGCGGGTGGTGGAGGTGAATCGACCCCACCGGCTGTCCCCGCGCATGGATGGCAAGTCCGACCGCCGCGATGCGAGCAGATCGCTCGGGCCGTCCTTGGCCAGACCTCGACCGCGATCCCGAAGGCCAAGTCCGGAATGCTGGAGGTGATTCGGACGCTGCGGGTCAACCGCGCCAGTGCGGTCAAGGCCCGCACCCAGGCGTTCAACACACTATGGGGCATGATGATCGGCGCCCCGTCACCGCTGCGCGATGAGCTGGTCGTGCTGACCAGACGGACCCTGGTCAACCGCTGCCTAAGACTGCGCCCCGAAGCCGAGGACTTGCTTGCGTCGCCCCCAGGGTTGATACCTACCAGCGACCTCGGTGGATGCCCACTCGTGGACTACGACCCAGTCCTCGGCTTGGACGGGGCGGGGCGGAGCGTGATCTACTGCACCACAACCTTCAACGGTCTTGCCGTCGCACGACGAGTTTGGCTCGACTGGGTCTCGCAAGCCGACCCGCTTGCGGGCGGTCGCGGGGAGAGGCCTGACAGGCTTTGGTGGCACTGGCCGCCTGCCGAGCCGGTGACACGTGGTCGCGTATCGCATCGCCCTCACTGCTGATCTCGCAGGACAGCGTGATGGGTCGATGAAGGGCGGCATGAATGGTGAGACTTTTACTTCCTGCTCGGCGCCGCGGGTTGTGGGCGTCATGATCCACATGATCCCAGCGCCTCTAGAGCGCGCTTGTTCGCCTTGATCGCTGTTGCTGGGCATGCCGTTGGCGTGGCCATCGCCGGCTTGTTCGGGGGTGTGCTGGGGTGCGCTGCTCGCCTTCAGGACGAGCCCGGTCAATCACGTCTGAATTCTCCCGGTTGCTGGCGCACCGACTACCCAGCCGCGCGGCGTTCGCTCTCGGTCTTGATCGCGGCCATAGAGTCCCGGACCGTCTGCACCCAGCTGCGGGCGACCAGGTCACCCCAGGCCTGGCCGAGCCGCCAAAGGTCGGTGCCAAGCTCGCCGCTGTAGCTGAGCCGGGTCCCATCGGCGGTCTCGTCGAAGGCGAAGGACTCGATCACGTGGGGCACCGGGCCGCGGAGAAGCCGGAAGCCCATCCGGTTCGGCGGGTCCAGGGTGACAGTCTCGACGGTGACCGCAGTCAAACCGGACCCGACGACCGTGCGGTGCGCGGCCAGCACCATCTGACCAGTGCGTTCAAGGATCTCGACTTTCTCCCCCATGGCCCGCGGCTGCCGATCTGCATACGGCGCGGCTGCGGCGGCGAAGACAGTCTCCCGGGGTGCGGCAACGTCGACGTGGAGGGGGCCAAGAGGCCGGGTTCGACGACCCAGACCCAAATCAAGGGTGAGCCTGCCAGTGACCACGCCCATGTACCCACCGCTGGCCACTGCGCCAGCGAAGGCAACACAACTCGTGACAACTAGCAACCGGTTCATGCC
>JAJTCL010000237.1 GCA_021323255.1 Propionibacteriaceae bacterium
CGATCCGCACGTTGCGGTGAGAGTCGCGAATGTTTTCTAGCCGCTGCCAGGTGTCATCGGGGGATCCATCGTCGACGAAAATAACCTCGAAGTCCTCCGCCGGCATCGTTTGCGCTTCTAGAGAGCGAACTACGCGGTTGAGCAACTCCCCCGGGGCGAAGGTCGGCACAATGACACTGACCTTTGGGACACTGACCTTGGGAACACGCACCTCGGGCATGCCGATCTTGGGTGCTGCCACCCGACTGAGGCCGGATTAAAGCTAGGCGTCTTTGGACAGCACGTCGGCGACGCGCTGGACGCTTCCAGCGGCATCAACCTCAGAAGTAGGCTTCGGCCCCACATTTTGATGCGCCCAGTGGAAGAACACGTCGTACAGCTCAGCGACACGCCGGTTCTCTCGCCGCAATTCATCAACCTCGCGCCGCAGCGCTCTGACCTCGCGTTCATAGCTGATGAGCTGAGGCACCCCACTACCGAGCTGTGGATCCAGGGCGTTGAGTTTGCGCAGATTACTCACAGTGCGCGGTGCGAGACGTTGGGCGATATTCCCCAGGAATTGCTTCATCCAAGATCCTTTGGTCGAGAAAGCTGCTGATCAGCAGAGTCGGTCATAGCCAGACAAGCGCAGTGAGATTCGTGCGCTGGCCGAATGGTGTCGTTCGTTGTCGTTCGCCGAGAACGGTTGTGCCTAGCTTCCAGCGCCAAGCCTCGACGGTGAAAAGCGCAGGGCGGAAGGTCCACGTCAGTGGGTTGGGTGGAATTCGCGGGACCGGCGACGCGTCGAACGTCGCGTAGAGGAAGGTCTCAGTGTTGAGCAGGCACCGCAGCATGGCGAAAAGATCTGATCGTCCGAGTTGTGGCATCACATGCAGCAAGTTCCGCGCAAAGAAGTACGGCTGACGACCCTGGCTAATCATTTCGAGCGCGAAGAGCCACAGGCCGTGCCGATCATTGAGATTGAGGAAGCGATACTCCACGTTCTCCGGCTGAGTCTGCCTGGCGACTCTTAGCGCCTCGAAGCTGTAGTCAACACCGAGCACGTGGTGACCCGCAGCGGCAATTCGCTCCGCGTGCCGTCCGTCGCCGCACCCAAGGTCGACGACGAATGCGCGTTCGGGGAGCAGCCGGAGAAAGCGATCCACATCGTCGAATTCGCCTTCCTCACTTGGTGTTCGCTTATCAACCTTTTGCCAGGTCTTCTCCCAGAACACACGTTGCCGGTTGAACACCCCGTAGCTGTTTTCGAAGCGTCGCTGAGTTGCGTGGGGAACCTTCCACTGGAAGGACGGATCCGGTATTCGCCAATTCGGACCGTAGGCAAACTCCAGCCAGGCTTCCGGAACGGCGGGAGCCGGTAGGGCGACACCGCCGACCTCGAGGTCCTTGGTCGGCAGCAACTCACTCTTGGCCAGCTTGCCGCGCAGCGCGAACGGCTGGTTGTAAAGACCGTCGGTGCTGTAGTAGCCGGTGAAGATGTCGATGTAGTAGTCGGTGCCGCCGTCGTTGCTGAAGAACACGATCTCGAGATGGGTATGACTGTGCCGAACCACGGTGTAACCCAGGCTGAGGAGTTGCCGCTCGAGTTCGAAGCTGACGAGGATCACATCCTGGGGATCCGACTTCGGACACAGAAACGCGAAGTCGATGTCGCCGTCATGCGGCAGCAGATTGCCGGACCGCATCGCACCTAGCAGGGTCCCGCCGACGATGTAGATGGGGTATCCCAAGTTTCCCAGCTGTTCGGCAACCAGCGCTGCAGAAGCAAGCATTCTGTCCTGGACACCTGATGAGTCACCGTCGAACGATGGGCCAAAGCGGTTCCACTTGTCGATCGCCAACCAGCGGCCCCGGGGATCGGTGATTTCCACCCGCCCGGGGCCTCCAAAGCGCACATCCTGTGAGGCAATTTCCTCGCCGGTTGCAGACTTTCGGATAGTGACCGTGGAGTCCCCGTGCAGATGGGGAACCATCGCAGGTGGCCAAGGGATCCGTCGGACACCTGTACGCGGGTGCGGCTTTGGGAGTCTGGTCGACCAGACGCGATGCTCATCAAAAAAGATGTCAACTGTGGGGGTGCCGACCTCGATGGGAGCCAGCCGCAACTCGCGCTTATCGGCTCTCAGGGGCTTTGGCATTCGGCTCCTTGACTGACATTGTGGTCGTGATGACGCTTGCGGGTTGGACATCGCTCCGTTGATGCGCATCCCGCATGATCCTGCTGATCCTATGTGAAATGTCGCCAACGAGCCTTCCCGACTCGTTCAACAGCTGGGCGGTATGGTCGGCCGGTGACCAGATTGCGCAACATTGCCGTGATCCTGGCTGGTGGCACTGGCACCCGCATCGGGTTGAACATTCCCAAGCAGCTGATCAAGGTTGCCGGCAAGCCGATTATCGAGCACACCATCTCCGCGATGCACCAATCCTCCCTTGTGGACGAAATCGTGGTGATGATGGCGCCCGGTTTCTTAGATGAGGTCCGCGCGATTGTCAAGAGGGGCCATTACCTCAAGGTCACCCAGATTCTGGAAGGTGCCGAAACGCGCAACGACACCACGGCAGCCGCACTGGCCGCTCTTGGTGAGGAGGAATGCAACGTCCTGCTCCATGACGCAGTACGTCCGCTGGTTTCACAGACGATCATCGCGGCCAATGTCGAGGCGCTGCGGACGCACGAGGCTGTTGACACAGCCATACCGTCGGCGGACACCATCATCCAGGTCCAGCGCGACCAGAACAGCATCGCCGACGTACTGCCCCGGCATCTGCTACGCCGCGGTCAAACGCCACAATCCTTCCGTTTATCGACGATCCGGGCCGCGTACGCGAAGGCTGCGCAGGATCCCAACTTCACTGCGACTGATGACTGCACCGTGGTGCTTCGCTACCTTCCCGAAGTCTCGATTGCTGTCGTTGCCGGACACGAACGCAATATGAAGGTCACTGAGCCCATCGATGTCTACATTGCCGACAAGTTGTTCCAGCTGACCTCTGCTGACCGGCCCGTCCCACTGACCGACGAGGAGTATCACGCAAGGCTTGACGGCCGGACCGTCGTAGTCTTCGGCGGCTCCTACGGCATCGGTGGGGACATTGCCCAGCTCGCCCGAAAGTACGGCGCAGACGTCAAGACGTTCTCACGCTCGACGACCGGCACGTTCGTCGAGAGGCGAGCCGATGTTGCCCGCGTGGCCCAGCAGGTGCTCGCAGAGACGGGCCGCATCGATTTCGTGGTCAACACCGCTGGTGTGCTGGTACGCGGTGAGCTGGCGGAGACGTCAGAGGAGACGATCTACTCCTCCACCGATGTCAACTACCTGGCGCCGATCTTCGTCGCCCAGGAGTTTTTCCCTCATCTGGCCGCATCCTGCGGCTCACTGCTGCTGTTCACCTCCTCGTCCTACACCCGCGGGCGCTCGGGCTATTCGCTGTACTCCTCGGCAAAGGCAGCGATTGTGAATCTCACGCAGGCACTCGCCGATGAGTGGGCCTCATCGGGCGTACGAGTGAACTGTGTCAACCCCGAGCGCACTGGGACGCCGATGCGCACCAAGGCCTTTGGTGAAGAGCCTCCCGAGACTTTGCTGTCATCAGAACAGGTCGCCCGCCAGTCCCTCGACGTCATGCTCTCTCATTTGACCGGTCACATCATCGACATTCGCCGAGAGGAAGGTCCCGCCGCCCTCGGCAATGGGTAATCAGATCTCGTCAGCGCGATTGCGCAGGCAGTCACGTATCAGAACGGAAACAGAGCCGGAGCTGTGGGATTCCACACCGATCGTGCCCCGAGATCTCCGACCCGGATGACCCAGACCAACGCCACGGCCGAGGCGGCTACCAGGAGAATCGGCAGACCGACCCGCAGAATGGCGGCCTGCTTGGTAGCGCCGTCCGCCCCATCGGAGGTGCGCTTCGAAACGAGAAACACATTGAGCAGGCCGATCACGGCCAATCCGATCATGATGTAAAACAGCTGGTTGGCGAGCAGGGAATGCTGCAAGACCAGATCGCCTACCGGGTTTCCAGGCTTGATGCCCAACGCCGCCTCAAGGGCCAGACCGCTCTCCCTGGCGACGTATGTCACGGCGGTGGCGCCAACCACAGTGATGGCCAGCGGCCAGCGGGCCCATTCGCGCGTCTTGGGAAATGCGAAGAGCAAGGCCAGCAGTGCAGCCAAGGGAATGCCGATCACAGCAGCGTGAACCACCAGCGGATGGAGCGGAAGATCCCCGACCTTGTCGAACATGGTTCTCCTGAGGCTCGGTGGCCGGCGCACGCGGCGCCAATGACCAGACGCTCATACTGTTACACGTCTACCTCAGCGGAATGGTTCGATCACCTGATCGAGCCCCCACGCGGCTACGCCACCGCTGCCCGGGCGGTTCGCAGGTCGGCGACGAGCTCCGCGAACGCTGCACTCCGGTCCTCGCCGGCCGCCCGCAGCACGGAGGATGGATGCACGGTCGCCAAGACCCGCCGCACCCCGATCGGGGTGGCGAGCTCCAAGACTTGACCACGCTGTTGGGTTACGCGAAACGTGGTTCCCAAGAGCGACTTGGCGGCGATGGCGCCCAAGCACACGATCAGGGCCGGGTCGACAAGGGTCAGCTCCGCTTCCAGCCAGGGACGACACGCCTTGATATGAGTGACCTGGGGTGTGGCGTGAATTCGCCGCTTGCCCCGCTCGGTGAAACGAAAATGCTTGACCGCATTCGTGACGTAGACCTGGTCCCGAGGCACTTCAGCCTCGCTGAGCGCATCCTGAAGGAGCTTTCCAGCAGGACCAACAAACGGAAGGCCTTTGCGATCTTCGACGTCGCCAGGTTGTTCTCCCACTAGAGCCAATCGGGCGTGTGGATTGCCCGCCGAGAACACCACTTGGGTGGCCGGCTCCCACAGCTCACAACCCCGGCAGTCCTCCGCCGCTCGCTTGAGCTTCTCGATGTCGGCCTGCCGACCTTCGAGCTTGATCACATGTATCACGGCATTGATCAATGCCAGATGGGTGAAGGCCTGGGGGAAGTTGCCGAGTTGCTGGCCGGTGTGTGGATCGATCTCCTCGCCATACAGATCCAGTTCACCCGCGAATGACAGCAGCTTGGCACAGAGCTTTCGGGCCCGCTCGTACTCGCCGATCTCGCAGAGCGCCGAAACCAGCCAGAAGGAGCAGATCGTAAAACTCCCCTCCTCGCCTGCGAACCCGTCATCGGTTTCCTCGACCTTGTAGCGCAGCACCAGCTCGTGAACAGTGAGCTCGTCGGCAATCGCCAGCACAGTGTCCCTGATGATGGGGTGGTCGGCGGGCAGGAAGCGCACCAGCGGGGCCAGCAACAACGAGGCGTCGAGGGCCTTGCTGCCGTAATACTGGGTCAGCACGCCGCGCTCGTCCACGGCGTTGGCCAGAATGTCGTCTTTGATCTCTTGTGCCGCAAGCTCCCATTCCGCGGCCTTGCCATCCTCTCCGGTGATCCGGGCGATCTTGGCGCCTCGGTCGACTGCCACCCAGCACATGATCTTGGAGGAAGTGAAGTGCTGCAGCTGGCCGCGTACTTCCCAGATCCCGGCGTCGGGCTCACGCCAGTACTTCAAGGCCTCGCCGACCTGCTTGTCCAGGATCTGCCAAATACGGTTGTCCAGGCGGTTGGCTGCTTTGAAGTGAAGGTAGACCGAATCAAGCAGCGCACCCCAGACGTCGTGTTGCTTCTGTGCGTATGCGGCGTTCCCGATCCGCACCGGACGCGAGTTGGCATATCCGGGTAGGTGGTCGAGATCGCGTTCAGTCAGTTCTTTCTCGCCCCCGATGCCGTACATGATCTGAATGTCGTCTTCGCCCGCCACGAGATCGGCGATGAAGGCGAAGAAGTCCACTGCTTCCCAATCGAAGCCCAACGAGTACAAGCCCCACAGGGCGAATGTGGCGTCTCGGATCCAGGTGTAGCGGTAGTCGTAGTTGCGTTCTCCTCCAGGGGTTTCGGGCAGGGACGTCGTGCCGGCTGCCGCGATTGCGCCGGTTGGGGCGTAGGTGAGGCCCTTGAGAGTGAGGGCACTTCGTTGCAGATATCCGCGCCATGGATGATCAGGGAACTGCCCGCGGGCGAGCCAGTGCTGCCAGTGATGCGCGGTCCACACTTGGCGCTTGTAGGCGTCGGCGAAGTCCATCGGCGGCACCGCCCCGCCCCAGGAGAGGGCGAGATAGCGGACGTCACCCTCTTTGAGCAACGTCCGGGCGTTGGCTTGGCCGCCTTCAAACCCCAGCCGCAGGTCGCTGGTCAGGGTCAGCTTCAGATCTACACCGTCGGCTGAGCAGACGCCTTGGTAGTAGTTCTTGTCGGTGTATTCCCACTGAACGTGGGCCTTCCCGTAGTCGAGCACGGGCTCGCAGTCCACCATGGTTTGCACCTCACCGGAGGCGCAGCGAATCGTGCGCAGGAGGACGTGCTCTGCCTCGTAGTCATTGGGGGTCCGACGGTAGGTCTTGGAACGGTCGGTGGGATGGTGCCAGGGACCGATCAGCAGGGCGTCGCGGACAATGATCCATCCGGTGGGGGTTCCCCAACTGGTCTCCAAGATCATGGTGCCTGGCAGGTAGCGCACATCGGCGGGCACGGCAACGTCGACCGGGGCAACACGGAAGACGCCGGCGTTTCGACCAAGGATCCGTCCAAACACGCTGGGTGAGTCAAAGCGAGGAACGCACATCCATTCCACGGCGCCGTTAGGCGATACGAGCGCCGAGACCTCCCCATCGCTTAGGAACCCATAATCGCCGATCGGTGTTGATCGGATACGTGAGGTTGGAGCGCTGACCTGCGCCTGCGGCTTGCTCTTCCGATTCGCCATGGGGAAAGCATTCTCCGCTCAGCACTTCCTGGCAAGCAGCAAGAACGATCCTCAGGCCCGCTGATCACCACCTAGCGCGGAAGTCTCCTGGATGACCCAACTGACGTAGTCGGGGTTACCTGCCTGAACCGGAAGAGCAAGAACGCATGGCACTTCGTACGGGTGTGACTGGCGGCCGCGCTCGATGATGTGCTGCACCAGGCTGGAACGGGTGTGGAGAGCAACTCGCAGCTCGCGGTCATCATGGATCGCGCCGGCCCAGCGATAGATGGACCTGATCGGTCCGATGTGCTGGCCGCAGGCGACGAGCCGGTCC
>JAJTCL010000238.1 GCA_021323255.1 Propionibacteriaceae bacterium
GACACCTGCTTGTCCGGCTTGAAGTTGGCGTCGGTGACCGCAACGACCTCGATGCCGAGGTTGCCGAACTCGGAGCGGAGGCCGGCGATCTGAGCCGTCGCCCAATCGTTGCCCGCATAGTGCATGACGATGGCGGCTGTCGCCTTCATCGTCTTGATCTTGTCGAGTTGCTCAGGTGTCAAGTCGGCCGCCGTGGCCGGGGAAGGATCCTCACCGTTCGGACCTTTGCTGAGCACCTGGCCCTCCAACTCCTGAAGAGCCTGGTCGGCCTTTTCGGCCGCTGCCTGATCGGGCGGGGCGGTGGTGGTCTGGCCTGGGATGTAACAGCCGGCCAAGGTCGCCACAGCAACAATGGCGACGCCGACTCGAGCGAGCGTTCGTCTCAAGAGAACCTCCGTTGTTGATATCGCGTCTGCCCTGGTGGAGCTCGCCGCCTGGCTACGCGACCTGGATGGTGAGAAGTTGGTCGAGGTAGGCCTTGCTGATCTTGGCGGCCTCCAGTGGATCGCCGGCATAGGCGTCGAGTTCAACGATCAGCCAGCTGTCGTAGCCGGCCTCACGGACGGCGGAGAGAATGTCGCGGAAATCCAGCGAGCCCTGACCAAGCGGCAAGAACTCGACGGGATCGAGTGCCACGTCTTTCAGATGTACGTGAGCGACGCGGTCCCCGTAGCGGCGGATGAGAGCCGCCGGATCGCCCCCACCGGCAGCCAGATGAGCGGTATCGGGGCAGAAGGCGATTTGAGTGCGTGGCAGCAGCTGCTCGAGCTCTTCGGGACTTTCGACGACCGTGGTGAGATGCGGGTGGTACGACGCCGTGAGTTCGTGCTGGCGGGCGAGCTCGTGGACCTGGTCCAGGGCGGTGGCCAGCCGGTCATAGTCCTCAGGAGTGGTACCGGCGGCCCGTCGGGCGCCGCCGCCAACCACGAGCCGTTCTGCGCCGAAGGTGGCCGCTAGCTCGCACGCTCGCCGCACCTTATCCAGCTCGTCAGGCAGAACATCGGGATAGACGAATCCGGCTCCGGTGTAGACGCTGACTAGTTCGACACCGTTATCGGCCAGTAGGCCAAGCAATTCATCCGGACGGTCGGCGTACGCGGCAAGATTGCCGTCGAACATCTCAGTGCCGACATAGCCCGCCGCTGCGATGTCGCGTACGGCTTCTTCCATCGAGCCGTAGGTCAGGTAGTAGAGATCTTTGGCGCTCGTGACCCCTTGGGCATGCCCGACGACACCGCCCCAAGTGATCGAGTGGTATCCAAGTTGCACATCTACCACCTCCTTCGATCGCCTGCGTGGCCGGCCAATACCCATTCGGTTGTGAGTAAAACTTCACGTACGATGCGGGCACTCATGGTGATCGATGAGTCGTTGTCCGCACCCGCTTTGGCCGCTGGATCCCCGAGCGAACGCCGGCAGGTCGCCCGGATCTGGAGGGCGATGCCGATCATTGCCGCCAACCCGTGGACGGTGCTGGTCAGTTGCACCGACGAGGCCCCACTGGCGTCACACATTCCCGTGATTCTCGACTGCGAAGGCGAGCCAGGCATGACGCTGCTCGGACATCTCGCGCGAGCTAATCCACATTCGAGGCTGCTGAGCCGGAGAGGCCGATTCTCGAAACCGAAGCTATCGACTATTGGGCCCGAATTGGGCCCGGAGCAAACGTGATCAACTTTGACTCACCCGATTCGCAGCTCATGAAATCCCGCCTGACAAGGCGCGTAGATAGGTCGCGCGCCGATGATCATGAAACAGATGACCAGCCTGGTTATTCTTGTCATCTCCGTGTTCGAATAACTTGGGAGCATTGAAGCGCGTTGACTAGGGCCGATGCTGCGGAGCGGGTGACGAGAATCGAATTCGCATGACCAGCTTGGAAGTATTCCACCGCCCCGTGGGCGCAGTCGAACAGACGCCAATCGCGCTCACTCTGAGTGACCGCAGTTTGCCACTGATCGCCGCCAAGTGTGGCCCAACTGTGGCCCGGCGAGCATCCCATGTTCGATTTCTGAGCAACAGCTCCCAACTCTTCCGACCGGTGTGCATCGGCGGCCGCCGAAGCACATCAGGGAGAGAACAAATAGGGACCCCAAACCTGGTGTTGGTGCAGGCGTTGGGATTGCGCTTAGCCAATGCACCGACCCGAATCCCGCGTCTCGGTAACTGGTCTCGTCGAGTTGCCAGCCCACTACTGCGGCACCGATCATCGCCACTCGCCAACTCGCGGAGCGTCCAGCTGCAATTGGGTTCTGGCTTCCGAGAAGCGAAGGTTATCGGAAGTCAGAACAGGGAGCAGGCCTTATCGGCCGGCTGCGATCCTCGTGTAGGTGGTGGTGTCATGAGCGGGGTGAGTGGCAAGGCGGGGGTCGGTCTCCGGCGGCCTTAGGCTCACCCTCGGAGGTGATGGCCGGTGGCCCCGGAAGACGACAGCGCGCTGACTGCACTTGACGACGGTTGAGCTCATCGCTTGGCCAGAGCGTGATCACAACCTGGAGCAACTGGCGCTGACTGGACCTCTCACGCTCTTATCGGCTGGCAAGAAGGTGAGGTCGGAGGCCGCATAGCTGGCTACCGACGCGCCGCTGAAATCCTCGCTGAACACGTTCTCGCTCACCGCGGAGATCTTGATCTAGTTGTCTTTCGGCTAGCCGGGTGCTGGCGCCAGCACGTCGAGCTCCGACTGAAGGACTTGCTCGCTGATCTTCAGGTACTACTTGGCCGGCCGGCCGAACCAAGGCACCATAGAAAGACTCTGGGAGGAAGTCCGGCCGCTCCTCGTACGAGCACATCCAGGCGAGGAACGGCGAGACCGGAGCTCCGCTGGTCGGTTGATTCGTCAGCTTGGACGTCAGATGCCAGCTAGCGGTCTCTACCTCCGGCTTCGGCCGGCGGTTGTGGGTCTGTTCCGTGGCTCTTGTCTGGCCATTCCTCGGCGAGGATGGCGTAGACGTACTCGTCGGTCCATTCACCTTTCCACCAGGCTGACTTGTGGTGGTGAGCCTCCGCGGCGCATGCCGATGCGTTCGAGCAGTGCGACCGAGCGGTGGTTGCGGGTGTCGCAGTCGGCGCAGATGCGGTGTACGTCGTGCTCGGTGAACAGCAGTGAGATGACTGTGCGTAGTGCTTCGGTGGCGTACCCGTGGCCTTGCGCGTCAGCGGCGAGGGTGAACCCGACGGTGGCCTGGCGGGCCTGGTCGCCATCGACGCGGACCGCGATGTCGCCGATGAGCCGTCCGCTGGTCTCGATGCCGATCTGGAGCCATACGCCGGGTTGGGCGAATCGCACGTTGCGCATCTGGGCGATGAGCGCCCGGGCGCTGTCGAGGGGGTATGGCGTCTCCCATGACTGGTAGCGGGCCTGCACCGGGTCGCTTCGGTACGCCGCCAGTGCGGCGGCGTCGTCGTTGGTCATTCGGCGCAGCACCAGATGCTCGGTGGCGGCCAGGATCTCCGCGGTCATGGTGCTCAGCTCCTTGGGGTATCGAATGCAGGGCGTCAGGCGTCGCGTCGGTGCAGCGTGACGGCGGCCGCCGCGATAGGGACGACAGCGTAGGCGGCCATCACGATCAGGCTCGCTTGTGTGGAGAGGTAGGCACCTTGGGTCTCGGCTGCTCCGGTGGTGAGCAACGCTGAGGACGCCGGCAGCGGTAGGTAGCTGACGATGGTCTCTACCCAGTCCAGGCGGATGAAGCTGAGGATGCCGGGCAGCAGCAGCAGGACGGTCAGGGCAGCGGTCAGGCTGGCAGCGGTGGAGCGTAGGAGCGTGCCGATGCCGAGCGAGAACAGGGCGGCGGCGATGAGGGAGTAGAGGGTGCCGCCGAACACGCGCCAGGTGCCCGGGTCGTCCAGCGCTGGGACGAGGTCGTACTGCGAGAGCTGGGGCATGGTGACGAAGTAGGACAGGGTCACGCTGACGAGGGTCACGGCGGCGGTCAGCGCGGTCAGGGTGAGGGCTTTGGCGGCAAGGACCGGGATCCGGGTTGGGACTGCGGCGAAGGTGGAGCGGACCATGCCGGTGGCGTATTCGCCGGTGATGAGCAGGGCGCCCAGGACGGCGATGGTCAGCATGCCGAAGTGGAAGCCTTGCGCGATGACCTCGGCGCCGTGCATCTGTCCGAGGCTCGATGCCAGAAGGGGGTCGTCGGCCATGGCGTTCAGGGACGCGGCGGCGGCCAGGGACACCAGCGTGATCACTGCGGCGGTGGAGGCTAGCGCCCACCACGTCGAGCGTAGGGACAGCAGCTTGATCCACTCCCCGCGCATGACCCCCGCGAAGGTGGGCTGCACCTGCGCGGCGGCGGGCGGGGTGGCGGCGTGTGAGGTCGTCGGGGGGTCGGCGGTCAGGGTGCTCATTGGTTCTGGGCCTTCTCGGTCCGGGAAGTGGTGGGGGTGGTGTGGGCGCGGTACTCGACTGCGTCCTGTGTCAGGCTAAGGTACGCCTCCTCGAGGCTGGCGCGGCGCGGGGACAGCTCGTGCAGCAGCAGCCCGTTTCTGAAGGCGACCTCGCCGACGTGCTCCGCGGTGGTCCCGCTGGCTTCGAGCATCCCGGCCTCGGGCGAGGTGACGGTCGCACCGTCGGCGGCCAGGGCGGCGGCGAGCTCACCGGTGCGCGGGGAGCGCACCCCCACAGCGCCGCCGGCGACGGAGTCGATGACCTGCTGGACCGGGCCGGCGGCGATGATGCGACCGCGGCCGATCACCAGAAGCTGGTCGGCGGTCTGGGACGTCTCGCTCATCAGGTGCGAGGAGAGGAAGACGGTTCGTCCTTCGGCGGCCAGGGCGCGCACGAGCTGGCGGACCCTCGGGGTCGAGCCCGTTGACCGGCTCGTCGAGGATGAGCGTCCTGGGGTCGCCTAGGAGGGCGGCGGCGATGCCCAGGCGCTGGCCCATGCCGAGGGAGAACCCTCCGACGCGCTTGGTCG
>JAJTCL010000239.1 GCA_021323255.1 Propionibacteriaceae bacterium
AGGGAGCCGTGAAAATGCTGGTCGGGTGCGGTCGGCGGGCATCAGGGCGGATTGGCGGCTGTAGTCCTGGGATTTTCAAGTCAAACGTACGTTGCGACGGGTCGGGTGCGTGGCAGGTTCCGGCGCGCCCAGAGGAGAAGGCCGAGATAGGCAAGATCAAAGACACTGTCGTACCCCGGCTAGGGTCAATCTCCGCTCTCGGAAATGATCACGTTCAGATCGCGTCGCTGAGAGGCGGGGGTCGGTGCTGCTCGGCCGATCCGCATCAACAGAAGTGGATGAAAGTCCAGACCAAGCTCCTTGCGAAGGCGGTCCCGGGTGGACGGCACCTCAGCCACCTGGCTGGCCAGGCTGACCACAAAACCCAACCGGGTGGCTTCCAGCAGAATGCGCTGCAACGCCTCGCCGGCTCGCAGCCACGCGGAGCGGGTGGATTTCGCCGTCCCTAGCACCATGAGGCAGTGGCTGAGGCTGGACTGCCTGAGCCGGGGCAGCCATCCCCTCCCGGAAACATCGAAGTCGCGAACCAGACCCTCGGACTCGAAACGGGAATCAGTACGCGGAATGGCGGAGACCGGAACGCCGTCCGCCCGGCGCAGGTCAGTCGTCGTCCAGGCCTGGAGCTCGGCTTGATACCCCGGGTCGATGTTCTGGATGGCCTCGGCCTCGCGACTCAGTTGTGCCGCCACGACCTTGTGCTCGGGCGTCGTAATCTCCACCAACGACGCCTCCTCCTGTTCGGCGGCGTTGATCAACTCGTAGATGACATCCGGAGGTACGGCCTGATCAAAGAAATCCCGGCGGTTGGTGTGACGTTTCTCGATCATGGGATCCAACCTGACCAGCGGCGTCCACCGGGCGGGCTCATCGAGCACGGTCAGTCGAGCCAGCAAGTCCGGCTTGGCCGGGTTCGGCAACCGGTCCACCTGTACGACGCGGTCGGCGGCCAAACCAACTCGGGCATTGAACAACGCGCAGCCGCAACTGATGACCATCTGACGGCCAGTAGGATCCAGGGCTCTCAGCTGTCGATCACTTTCACCGTGCAACTCCAGAACATCCGGCCGAACAACAAAATGCCACGGCTGAGTGTTGTGGATCGACGGTGCCCGACTGGCCCGTTCCACCGCCTTTCTGAACAGTGCCTTGGTCTCTTCCTGAGCAGTCGACATGTCGGGGGACTCCTTGATGTGCTTGTTCGATGCAGCGCTAGCCGTTGGCAGGGATCGCGTAGCTCTACTCACAGAATGATCAAGAAGTACCGGCGATGGCAGGGTCGATAGTCCCGAATCCTGCGGCTGCTCGGCCCTCTACTGAACCGCGCAAGTCCTCTGTATAGCAGGGGTGATGTGATCACCGACCGCCGCTCATGACCCTCCGTCCCGACACATGCTCACACGGCAGTCGTACGAACATGGATCGGTCTCCTGCCGCCCAGGGCTCTGGCAGCCTCCCGAACCGCATATGAGCGAAGTCGTCTTCGGTCGCGAGTTCCATACGCCCAACTGCGACCACGCTCCAACCCGACTCGAAGAACTCCTCGGTCTCGTCGATCTCAAAGGCACAGGTGGAGTTGAGTGCATGGCGGAAGATTTCGCCGTCGGGAACCGTACGGAAGATGACGCAGTCGTCGGAAAGGATGTAGTTCACGGGCAGGATGCGGGGGCCGGTGTTACCCACATAGGCGATCCGGCCCACGGACTTGGCGGCAAGCAGCTCCAGGCACTCGGCACGATCGAGCTCAATGAGTCCAGATCCAAGCTCGGCGGCTGTCCAGAATGTGTCGCTGTTGGTCTGTGGCGGTGTGGGTGTTCCCGAAGCCGGTGGTTCTGATTCGGGCATGGTGGCCTTTCTTGGCGAGCGGTACTGATTTCCACCGTCGCTGTTCAGGCCGCGCTTGGCCAGGGTCGATCGGCCCGCGAGGTCGGGACGAAAGGCGCGGGCAGTCAAGCCGAATGTGCGATCCGATTCAAGGCTAGAGAGCCCGACGTTGAGCGACGAGGGGACACAGGAAGGGGTCTTTGCCGCGTAGCCCGACGCTGTTGAGGTAGCCGATCACACTGCGGTAGGCCTGCCAGAGGCTGGTACGCGTGTAGGGAACGCCTTGGGCGGCACAGTACGCAGACACGAAGGGTTGTGCTTTCCGGAGGTGCGGTCGCGCCATGGAGGGGAACAGGTGATGTTCGATCTGGTAGTTCAGCCCGCCCATGAAGATCGATACCAGGGGCCCGCCGCTGATGTTGCGGCTCATCAGGACCTGGCGACGCAGGAAGTCAAGCTTCAGTTTGGGTGATACCAGCGGCATGCCGATGTGGTTGGGTGCGAACGATGACCCCATATACAGGCCGAAGATCGCCAGCTCCACCGCCAGGAACGCGACTGCCTTCTCCGGGGAAAGCACGAGGAAGACCAGAGCGGCCAGTCCTGCGAATCGGAAGGTGAGGAAGCTGATTTCGACCCACCGACGTCCGATCTTCCCTGGCCTGATCACACGGCGGATCCCTTCGTGGTGCAACGAGAGTCCCTCGAGCAACAGAATCGGGAAGAAGTACCAGCCTTGGTGTGCGAACAACCAGCTCATCAGCCGGCCACGGGGCTTGGTTGCCCGTGCAGGAGTGAGAGCGAGAGCGGTCAAAGCGATGTCGGGGTCGGATCCCTCCTTATTGGGGTTCGCATGGTGGCGGTTGTGTTTGCTTTGCCACCAGCCGTAGCTGATCCCGACGAGCAGGTTCGCAATGATCAGGCTGACCCAGTCGTTCCATCGACCGGACTTGAACATCTGACGGTGGGCGGCGTCATGACCGAGGAATGCGATCTGGGTCATCACAACCGCAAAGACTGCGGCGTTGGCTAGCTGCCACCAGCTGTCACCTATGAGGATGAAAGCCACCACCCAGGCGATAAGGATCAGCACGGCGCCGATTAGTTTGGCCCAGTAGTAGCCGTAGCGGCGGCGCATCAGTCCCATCTCGTGGATGGTGCGGGTCAACGCGGTGAATGAACTGGCCGCCCTGTCATGGAGGGCCGACGCTGATGGGCCTGGCGGCGGGTGGTTGCCGGCGGTCGAGGTGAGGAGGGTCGTCATGTGCAGGGACTCAATTCATTTGAAAGCCCCGGTGTCTGCCTGGGCGGCGGCGCAATGCTCTTGGAGTCGCGGCGTGTGCGTGAACGGCGGCTCCGGCCCCAGGCCGGCTGCATGTACAGCGTTCCCCACTCTACCTGGGTGAACGCGTCATGCCGATTCGGCTGCACTGCTGTGGCGGACCTAGCATGGGTGCGTTATGGAGATGAGCCCAGACCAGCCGCCGGATCCCGCCCCGGCCGAGGGCGATGCCAGCCCGGCCATGCCGGCTCAATACGTGGACGACCTGCAGGACAGCTTGAGTCGACTAGCCAAGCTGGCGACTGGCCTGCTGCCGTTGGAGGACTCGCTGACGCGGGTGGCTCAGTACGCGGTGCGGGCCATCCCGGGCGCCGAGGGTGCCGGTCTGACGCTGCTGGAGGAGAACCGGTCCGACACGATCGTGTCTACGGCCGACTTTGTGGCTCAAATCGACGACATTCAGTACAGCCTCGGCCAGGGCCCGTGCGTTAGCGCCGTGGCCGATCGAAAGATCGTGTTATCAGGTTCCCTGGGCGGCGACCGCCGCTGGCCGCAGTTCGGATCTCGCGTTGCACGCCTGGGCGTGCACAGTGTCGTGTCGCTGCCGCTGATCACCGACGAAGGTGTGGTTGGCGCGATGAACGTGTACGCCCATGACAAGAACGCCTTCACAGCAGACGCCGGCCGGCTCGGGGAACTCTTCGCCGTGCCGGCGGCCATCGCCGTACAGAACGCGCAGGTTCTTGCCCAGACCAAACGACTAGCCAGCCAGCTGCAGGTCGCCTTGAGCAGCCGTGGAGTGATCGAGCGGGCAGTCGGCATCATGATGAGCCGCAGCGGCGGCACCGAAGCCGAAGCCTTGGATCGGCTCCGTACCTTGAGCCAGCACCAGCACGAGAAGCTGCCCGTCGTCGCCCAGAGCATCGTTCAGGAAGCGGTACGGCGGGCCCGGGCGCGTCGCACAGATAGGTGATCCGCTCTCGGGGGCGTACTGTCGAAGGTGCTGCGACTTCATAGATTCGGGGATCCCGACCCGCATCTGACGTCGAGCGATATCGGCTGGACGCTCCTGGTACGGCCGGTCCCGGCAGTAAATCGGCGCTCGGGCCGCCTCGGAGTATCTGTGGACACACCCAGACTCCTTACCGACGACATCCGTGATCTGTTTTCCGACCTTGCTGTCCCACATCCTGTGACTGGTCAGCCGGTCGACCTGCAGGCTTCGCTGGCGGCGCTGACTGCATCTGTCAAACATGCCGTGCCGTCCTACCGCGGACTGGCTCTCACCTTGGTGATCGACGAGCAGCCCGTCAGCGTGATCTTCGCCGAGGGCGGCGACACTTCAGACATAGTGACGTCGCTGTGTTTGTCGCTGGCCTGGGTGCCGTTGTTACGCAGGGACAGCCAGATCACCTTCTACGCCTCCGTACCGGGCACCTTTGTCGATCTTGCTGCCGACTTGACTGTCGCCCTCGGCAGCGAAAATCTCCTTTTGGACGAGGACCTCCCATTGGCTCTGGTTTCGGACCTGACCGGAGTTCGCAGACTGTCCACGATCAATGAGGCTGTCGGCGTCCTCATCGGCCACGGCCACACCCCTGACGGCGCCCAGCGCGAGCTGCGCCAACTAGCGGGCACAACCCGCATCAGTATCCACCGAGCCGCGGAGGCCGTGATCGAAAATCCGTCAAGCGCGCGCTGGGATTGATGCCGGCTCCCTCTGGACCTGAGGTCGGCATGATCATTTAGCAGTATGTCCTGCCTATTGCCGACTATTCGGGTAGGTTTTCTCCCGTGAGTGCTCTGGTCGATGTCCGG
>JAJTCL010000240.1 GCA_021323255.1 Propionibacteriaceae bacterium
TCGGACGTCTTTTGATGCCGCCCCCGATGAGCGGGCGAGTCCGGGGAGGATTCGATCATCGGTGAACCACGAAGCGTCGCTGCTGTGATGCACCAGCACCGGCGCTCGAGTAGTCGGGCGGATCACACCGGGCGCGCTCACCTCGCGGCCAACGAGGGAGTTCACCAGCGTCGACTTGCCCGCTCCAGTTGAACCTCCCACGACCGCGAGGAGGGGCGCATCGATGGTCGCCAACCGAGGCATCACATAGTCGTCGAGCTGGCGATTGATATCTTCCGCGACCTTGCGCTGCTCCTCAGCTCCCGGCAGCGGCAGCGGCAGGCGCACCTGAGCCACCGCCGCCCGCAGCTCGGTGAGCGCAGATTCCAGTGGGGTCAGCTGCCGGCCGGCCATCGCGACTCCCTACTCTCCAGGCGGTTTCCAGGTGGGATCGACCTCAGAGTATTGGGTAGCGCTATGCCCCAGGGGCGACGACGCTGCAGCCGGAACGCCCTGAGGTGGGCCCGTCGGCGCCGGGAACGCGTTCGGGGCTGGGTAATTGCCGCCTAGGCCGGCCGGGCCGGGATAGCTTGGCGGCGGGTAGCCGGCTAGGGCACCGCTGCGTCTCCGGCGTAGCGACGGATAGGGTGCTCGTCCTTCCGGCTGAATGATGGCCTTTCCGCGAATCGAGGAAATCTTGGCCAGCAGCTCCTTCTCGCGGATCCGACCGGTTTCGTCGATGATGCCGCGGGTGACGGCATCCCGCAGGTAGGCCAACTCGGTAATCGCCCGCTGCATTCGAATCGTGGCAAGAAATGTCTCAGGCCCGGCGAACACGGCGTGCCAAAGCGCCCGCAGCCGGGTGCGCAGCCTGGACATGGCCGGCGGGTCAGTTTCTGGTAGCCACCCCAGGCGGACGTAGTCGACCAGGCGTTCCCGGATCAGCCGCCCCTCCCGGAATAGCTGGCGGACCACGAAGATGATCATGCCAATGACCAGCGGCAGGGCCACGCCAAGATAGATGAAGAGCAGGCTACTGCCCTGAAGCAGGCTTGCTGTCGTGTTGAACGCCATATGGAGGAACACTGCAACGCCGTAGCCAGCGAGCGGCGCGACCACTCGGACGATCTTGCTCTTGGATCGCAGCGCGATCGCCAGGCCGACGCCGATCATTGCGGTGAAAAGCGGATGGCCGAAGCATGTGATCACTCCGCGCATCACGAAGAGATTTTGTAGCGCCTCCAGCGGGGGAACCTCGCCGAAGGTACGTGCGGCGTATCGGTAGACGCGGCCGTAGTAAAGGATGTTCTCGGTGAAGGCGAAGGCTGCGCCAGCGAGGCCGGCCAGCACGATGCCGCTGAGCCGACTCACCCACTGGTACCGCATCAAGATCGCCAGCCAGAAGAGCACGGTGGCCTTGGATGCCTCCTCGACGAACGGCGCAACGTAGATCGCGGCTCGCGCGGCGGTCGCCGGATCACCGTCGCCAATGATGCTGAGGTGCTGGGCCGCCCAGGTGTTGACCTGCGCTGAAATGAAGGTCGCGACGCAGGCACCCCAACCGAACGTCATCAGCCACACCCAGAACCGTTGCGGTCGGAAGCGGTCTGCCCACAAGAAGAGCAAGGACAACGGGATCGCGGTGATGGCGGCGTACTTCACTGCGATCGGGATCGCTTCGGTGCCCAACCCCGGTATCGTGCCGCCCGGAACCTCGCGATCAGGCACCACCTCTCGGTAGAGCAGTACCAGCATGGTGGCGTACACCAAGATCATGACGACAGTGAGCCAGAAGAACTTGTTCTTCAGCAGTCTCTTCGGCAGCGGTTCGTTGCGGTCTGGGTCGCGGGGAATCCCGTTCCGGCGCAGGGCACGCGCTTGCCCATCGCGCGAGCTGCCACGCAGCGCCAGAGCCTTGACCGACATGGCAATAAGGATAGGTGGGAAGGCGCCTAAGCCGACTTGTCAGCGTGGGTGGTCGCCAGAGCAACCACTGCCGCTGACAAGTCGGTGTTAGTGAGTCACCGCTTGGCGAACCAGGAAATGAAGGGTTCAACCTGGCGGAGGAACTCACTCGGACGCTCCTCGTGACCGCCATGGTTGCTGTTCATGGTGGCGAAGGATGCATGCGGGATGCGCTGGCTCAACTCTTCCATCCGGTCTTGCCGAAGCCCGCTCTGCGCTGCGCCCAGGACCAGCGTCCGTGCTTGGATCTGGGCCGCGCGGTCCCACCAACCGGGCGGCGGCGCGTTGCGCCACCGATACACCGCGACCATGGCCCGCCAGTCGTAATCGGCCCGGGGATCCGGCCGCCGCGGGATCGATCTCGGTGGGGTCGCCGGGTCTGGTGGCAGCATCTCCTCCAGGACGAGGAGCCGTATCAAGTCAGGTCTGGTGGCCGCCAGGTCGTACGCGGTAACAGCGCCCATCGAGTGCCCGACGACGATCGCCGCGAGAATGCCGACCTGCTCCATGAACTGCACAACGTCATCACGCATCGCTTCGAAGGAGTAGTCGCGCATCCACTCGCTGCCGCCATGCCCCCGGGCGTCCGGTGCAATCACTCGGAAGTTCTTCCCGAGTTCGGGTGCAACATGCCGCCAGCTCTGGCTTGATGAACTCAGACCATGCAGCAGCAGAACTACTGCAGCGTCCGGTCGGCCCCACTCCAGGTATTGCAGCGTGGGTCCGCCGGGCAGGCTCACGGTCGCCATGCCCGAAGGTTATCGGTATCTCTTGGCGCCGTGCCGCAGCTTGGGGTCGTAACTTTTGAGTCAGGCGTCGAGATGGACCAGCCGCGGCCACTGCACAGCCCAGCCACCTTGCGGTGCTGAACAGATCCAGATGGGCTGACCGCGTTCTTCATTGTCAGCATCCGCATCGTTGTTGATCATTGCCGCAACCCGGCAATCGGTGAAGTTGGCAGTTGGGTCGGTAAGGCCGACGACAATCACTGGGCCTGCCCCCTCCGAAGGCGGCCCCCAATCTCCAAAGGCGTTGTGACCGCTGAACGTCGGGCGCCCGAGGCCGTACCAGTCGAGCGCGCCTGCTTCTCCGTAATTGCGGGTGAACACAACGGCGCGCGTCCGCTGGTCCGCCGGCAGTGAATCGACGGTGGCCCGAACGGTGTCGGCGAACTCCGGCCAACCGATCGTTTCGAGCTGGTCAGAGTCGAGAGCGGGATAGAAAGAGGCCGCGTACGTGCGAACCGGCAGCATCGGTACGAAGGCCGGCCAGGCCACCGCAGCGGACACTGCCAAGACGACACCAGCCGCGACCAGTCGGCGACCAGACCAGCGTGCGGCAAGCGCCGTGCATCCAGCAGCGACCAACGGAACGATCGCTCCCGCTAGGTAGTAGCCCTTTCCTCCGGCGATGACGAAGATCACCGCCGCCACCAGGAAGGCGACGGCGATCGGGCGCAGCCTCAGCCAGCCAGGCTCCCGGAAAAGCTGAACCAGTCCGTAGATCCAGACAATGGCAATCAGCGGGGAGAACATGGCCGACGCCTGCAACAGCAGGCCCAACCGGCCGGCCACACCGCCGAACTCCTCGGCAATGTCGGCCCCCAGCCCTAGTACCGGCCAACCGTTCATGAACTGCCAGCCCAGGTTCGGCAGCCACAGCAGTATCGCGATCACTCCCCCAAGCCACGGATATGGCGTACGCAGCTGTGCGCGGCACGCTGGCACGAGCAGCACGCCTAGGAGGATGGCGAACAACAGCACAACCACTGCGGTCTTGTTGTTCAAGCCCAGCCCGGCCAGCAGACCAGCAACGAGCCACAACCGCGGCCGATCATCGTGCAGCGCATGCCCGACAACCAGGAGCACGGCAGTCCAGGCGAGCGTGTCGAAGGTCGCAGTACTGAGGCGATGACCCAGCGTCGCGGTGATCACTGACGCGGCGATGGTACTGGCGGTCAGCACCTGGGCGGCTCGGCCGCCGCCGAGCAGGCGCGCGAAGGCGGCGGCGCAGAGGACGAGCAAAGCCATCGCCATCAGGCTGGGTAAACGAAGGACTAGGAGATTGTGTGGCGCGAGCTCTGTGGCGAGTCGGGCCAACAAAGGCGTGAACACGGGCTGGTCGGGATAACCCCATGCCAGACGCTGACCGGCGGCGACGAAGTAAAGCTCGTCGCGGTGTGGGCCGTAACGGTTGATCATGACCAGCAGGAGGATGGAGAGCGCGGCCGCCACCGCGCCGATCTCCCAGACTGCAAACCTCGCTCGCTCCACCCGCGGCACCTGACCAGTTTCTCAGAGCTGCTCGCCCAAGAATCACTCGCAGCTGTCTAGGTGCGCTCAGCCAAAAGCACCTCGGCAATGGTGCGATGCTGGGGATAGATGTGGCCCTCATGGAACCTGACGAGGTCCCATACGGCGTTCTGGAGCACTCGACCCAAGGTCCACCCAGCCGCGCGTGACCGGTCCAGCTCGAGGATCTCGGTCATGAGATCGAATCGGCGCAGTAACGCCCGCGGCACGTCGCCAGTCTCGACAAGATCGGCCCAGCGGTTCCACAACGCCGGCAACAGCTCGAAACCTGAATCGCCGCTGAGCGGCTTGGGATCGATTGCCTTCCACTCATTCGGCCCGTCCAATGTGGAAAGCGTGTTGAAGTAATGCAGATCCCAGTGCAACAACCGATTCTCCAACGGATCTGTGATCAGCTCTTGGAACCGAGCCACGCAGTTGATCAAGAGCCGGCGCTCCTCCGGGTCACCCACAAGCCGGACCGCTTCGGGGGCACCCGACAGGGTGGCCGCTGCGACATCGCGCAGATGGCGCAGCCCTGCTGGCGGGGGCACGGAATTGAGGTCCACCAATAGCTCTGCGATGATCTCGGCCGCAGCCAGGTCGTCCTTCATCGTCGAAAGGTCTCGCGAGGCATCGAGCCGCTCGAGCAGCATGGCACCTGAATCAGGATCGTG
>JAJTCL010000010.1 GCA_021323255.1 Propionibacteriaceae bacterium
CGTAGATATCGATGACCAAGCCCTTGTCCAAGATCGTGTCGAGAACATCAGCGAGGCTGCTTGGCGAAGGGCGGTCGAGGTAGCGGTTGGCAGAGCGGGGTGCGACGGTCATGAGTCAACTCTCGTTTCATTGACGGTTCCCTGGCTTCTCAGGACCATCAAGTGTTGGCCCTCGACGAGTGCGATGACGCGGGGAGGGCTCAATGCCGCTGTACCCGCCCATGCCCGTTCTAGACACTTCGGACCGTTGTAAGACATCAATCGTCGCGGACAGGCCGTTGTTTGCTTCGCACGAACGCGCTGCCCATATCAGATCCATCCGTTCTCCCGGGCGATCCGGTACGCCTCGGCTCGCGATCCGGCCTCAAGCTTCTGGGTGATCGTCGCGAGATAGTTGCGGACTGTGCCGGGCGAGAGGAACATCGCGCGTGCCACCTCGCGGATGGGCCGATCCTCCCTTGCGGTCGCCAGCACCTCCGCTTCCCGCGAGGTCAACGGTGAGGGAGCCGCGGTGAGCGCATCGGCCGCGAGGATTGGATCCACGTAGCGATGGCCCTCGTGGACCCGGCGTACGACGTCGGCGAGGGCGGTGCTGGGTGCACCCTTGGCGAGGAAACCGCGCGCGCCGGAGGTCAGGGCCCGGCGCAGCAGGTGCGGCCGACCGTGGCCTGTGAGGATCACACCGGCACAGCCCGGGAGCTGCCGGCTCAACTCGGCGACGACGCCGACGCCGTCCACCACCGGCATCTGGAGGTCGAGGACCGCAACGTCGGGCCGGTGGGCGAGGGCACGATCGACGGCCTGGCGGCCGTCTGCCGCGATCGCGACCACCTCCATGTCGGACTCGCGCTCCAGCAGCGCGACCAGCGCCTCTCGGATCAGCTCCTCGTCATCGGCGATGAGCACCCGGATCCTCGGGTCGGTCATCGCGGTCCGCTGCCGCTCGGTGGCAACTCGGCGCGTACCTCGAACCTGCCATCGTTGGTCGGGCCGGAGACCAGTCGGCCGCCAGCGGCCGCACATCGCGCCGCCAGGGCGGCCAGACCGGTTCCGGATTGGGCTCCGTCGGGGACAGTGCCGCCCTTCTGACGTCTTGTGCCATCGTTCACGATCACGAGTGTGGAGCATCGTTCCGTACCGTCGAACGTGATCGAGACCTTGCGCGCGTCGCTGTGCCGCAGGATGTTGGTTACCGCTTCGCGGACCACGGAAGCCAGCAGGCGCGATGCCGATGCTGACACCTGCGGGGAGTCCACGTCGATCGTGGTCTCGATGCCTGCGGAGCTAAGGACCAGCTCGGCCGAAGCGATCTGGGTGGCCAGGTCGGCGACCGTCTCGCCGTGCACCGCTTGCCGAGCCTCGGCGAGAGTGGCCGTCGCAATCTCGCGGATCTCGCCGCTCTCCGCCGCCGCCCGTCCCGGGTCGGTGGCCGCAAGATCCCCTGCCAGCTCGGCCTTGAGCGCGATGATGCCAAGCCGGTGACCGAGCACATCATGCAGCTCGCGGCTCACCCGCAGCCGCTCCTGGGCGACCACGAGATCCGCCTCGGCCTCCCGTCCCGCCTCAGCAGCCCAGACCAGGCCGAGTAGCCAGACCAGCACCAGCCCTGTCAGCCACACCACTGCTGCGGAACCGAGCGCGAAACCCAGGTTCTGTACCACCGAGCCGTCGAATACGACCGCACCGGCCGCCGCCATTGCACCAAGACCGACTGCTGCGATCACACCCGCCCACGGAACGGCCAGGACGCACGCGCCGATGGCGAACCCCGCCATCCACGCCCATGGCTCTTGACCCGGCACCGCCCAGGCGTACGCCGGCAGCCACAAGCCGAAGGTCACGATCACCAGGCCGCCGAGCAGCGCGATGCGGGTGCGCTGGGATTGCTCGGGGCTGACCGCTGAGCGGAGCACCAGTGCCAGCGCGCCGCCGAAGAGCGCCAGGCCGACCACGTACGTTGTCCCGAGAAGTCCCGACGGGGGCCGGCTGAGCCGCAACGGGAAAACGAGCGCCCACCCGTAGCTCACGAGCAGCGTGCCGAGCACGACCAG
The DNA here is from genome assembly GCA_021323255.1 of Propionibacteriaceae bacterium. Taxonomy (GTDB): domain Bacteria; phylum Actinomycetota; class Actinomycetes; order Propionibacteriales; family Propionibacteriaceae; genus Microlunatus. Next base: position 2,052 of record JAJTCL010000010.1, read on the forward strand.
CCGGGGGCTGATTTGGAGACGTCGCGGACGGTCAGGGGACATCGGCCCCATTCTCCCGTGCAAACTGCATGGCCGAATCATGACAATCGCACCTGTCGCTTGACCGATCCCGCGCGCACCCTCGAACCATGAGCATCAGGCAGGCCAGTACCACTGACCCCGCGCGTGCGCCGCACCGGCAACAGACGACCGTGGCGTGGCGTCGGTTCGTGCCCTGGCAGGGGCCGGCCAGTCGCATCGACATGGCACTGATGGGGGCGATCCTCGGTGTGGTCGCGCTCGGGCTGGCGATGCGGCCCCTCAAGCCGTTCCTGCTCGCCTCCCACCCGGTGACCTTGGAGTTCCTCACCGGCGACCTGACGGCAATCGGCGCTGCAGCAGCGTTCGCGCGGATCGGCGAGGCCCCGCTTTGGCTGGTTGTCGTCGCTGGGGCTGCCGGCATGGTGAAACTCGACTGGCTTACCTGGTGGACCGGCCGGCAGTGGGGTGGGGGCATCATCAAGATGTTCACTACGAGCGAGCGAGCGCAGCGCTTCGCCAACAGGGCCACCGAGCTGGACCCCAAGATTCTCCGCGCCGCGGTCGTGCTCGCGGTCCTGCCCGGCGTTCCCACCGCGGTGATCTACGCCATGGCCGGCTGGGCTCGGATGCGTCTGACGACCTTCCTTCTGCTCGACCTCGCCGGGACGTTTCTGATGTCTGGCCTGGTCGCGGGGGTCGGCTATGGGCTCGGCCAACACGCCGTCGACCTGGTCCTGCTTGTCGACCGATTCGCGTCGGTGGTGAGTCTGGCCTTGATTGCGGTGGCAGCGGTGATCCCGCTGGTGAAGCGACGGATCCGACGAAAAGGCGTGAGGTCAGCAGCACGTCCCCACCCTCAGCGCATGAAACGGATCTAGCCGTTCCGGCCGCGGGCCGCGACCTGCCACTGGTCGACGACTGATCCGCCAGCGGTGACGATGACTGCGTCAGCCAGGTTGACCGCCGCGCAGACATGGTTTGGAGCGACCCGGACGATGGACCCGAGCTCTGGCAGCGACGAGTCCTCGGCGAAGGTGACCGTCGCATGGTGCTCAGACAAGGCTTCGACTCGGGCGTCCGGATGGTCAGGCAACCGGCCGGCCCCAGTGGCCCAGGCAGGTCGATCGGCTCCCAGCACCTTGCTCCCGGCGTCAACGACCAGGTCGCGGCCATGGCGGCTGACGACGGTGGCCGCCGCTGTCAGGGCGACATCCTCCCACTCGGCTGCGCCGAGCTCGACCTGCTGGGCGTCGTTGAAGACGTACACGCCAGGACGCATCTCATTCAGCGCATCCTCATCTACCAGGGCCGCGGTCGGCGTCGATCCGCCGCTGCGCAGACCCGCCCCTACCTCCACCCGGCGTAGCGCGGCGTCTGCCTCTTGCAAGGCACGCGCCTCATCCAGCGCCGCCTCATTCCGTCGACCAGGCCCGTAGCTATGGCCGGGGAATGTGAACACGCCGGTCACGCGCAGCCCGCAGCGCCGCGCTGCCGCCGCAACCTCTCCAGCGCGCTCCGGCGCAACCCCGGTGCGATGGTGGCCGCTGTCGACTTCGACCACAACCTTCGCCTCGGTTCCGGCGAGCGCGCGGGCTAGAAGCTCTACTGCTTCGGCGGAGTCGGCGCCAACCCCCAGCGCCACCCGCTCGGCCAGGGCACACAGCCTCGAGCCACGCAGTCCGGCAGCCCACACCGGATAGGCGATGAACAGGTCGGTAAAGCCCCCGTCGGCGAAAACCTCCGCCTCCCCCACGGTCGCCACCGTCAGACCGACCGCGCCGAGCTCAAGCTGGCGGCGGGCAATCTCCAGACACTTGTGGGTCTTGGCGTGTGGTCGCAGTGCAACACCGTGGTTACGCGCGCGGGCAGCCATCGCGACCAGGTTGGCTTCCAGCACGTCGCGGTCGACCACCAGGCATGGAGTCTGAAGGTCCGCAACTAGCGGTGCCAGGGCCATCACGACATTGTGCCTGACCTCGAGCTGGCCTCATCTACGGTCCGCTAGCCGTGCCTCCGAAATCCGCGCCGCGATGTGCGCGCAGTCTGTCGACCGGTTCAATCCACTGTTAAAGATCAGGTGCGTCACCTGAGGGTCGAATAACGATCTGGACACGATGCGGGCATATCCACACCTGAAGGGGGCGCCCAGGCGACTCTGACCCACATCCTGCAAGCCCTGAAGGATCGTTCATGTCCCAGCCGCCAGTGCCCCCAGAGCCACCGACACAGCCTCTGCCTCAGCCGCAAACGTGGCCTCTGCAGGAAATGCCGCCCGGCGGCTTGCAGCCACCATATGGCCCTGCTCCCGTTCAGGAGCAACCGAAGAAGCCGAAGCGGTTCGGCTGGCCCACCGTGATCATCACTGCGGTGGCTGCGCTCGGCATTGGCGGCCTCCTTGGAGGCACCGGCGAGGGCTCCACGGCCGCGCCGGCGGCCACCGCCACCGTGACCGAGATACAGCCAGCCGCCGGCGACACCGCCCAGGAGCCGGAGCCTGAGCCCACCAAAGAGGCTGAGCCGGAGAAGACCGAGAAGCCCGAGCCAAAAGCCGAGCGAGCGCAACGTGTGACCAAGCGCGGATGGGCGAAGATCGTCAAGAACCCCGATCGATACGCTGGCGAGCGTTACATCATCTACGGTCAGGTCACCCAGTTCGACTCAGCCACCGGCGACGAGGGTTTCCGGGCTGACACGGCGCACACCAATACGATGAGCTACGGCTTTTTCGACGGCAAGAACACTGTGTTGAGTGGGAGCGCAAGCAAGCTCGACGACCTGGTCGAGGGCGATGTGTTCCGGGCCTCGGTCGAGGTTATCGGGTCATACGACTATGACACCCAGATCGGTGGCGAGACCAGCGCCCCGCACCTCCAGGTACTCAGCATCAAGGTCATCAGCTGAGCCTTTGAGCGCCCGCGAGGGCAGCTGACGGTGCCAGTGGCATCACCGCTCACCAGAGCCGCAACCACACGCTATCCGTCCAAGCCCGCGAGGTCTGGCTCGCGTCCATCGGATTCGCCGACCCGATTGCCGGCTTGTGGTGAGCCCAGTCGATACAGCACTTCGCCGGCGTGTGGTTCGACGAAGGTGTCGGGATCGGCCTGGTAGGCGGCGATGTCGACGTCGGCGGGGTTGAGGTAGTTGAGGTTGACCGACCGTACGACTTCTTCGGGGATACCAGTAGCCAGGGTGACGGTTACCCGGTTCCTTTCGCCGTGCTCGGCGCTCCAGGTGCCCTGGCCGCGCAGGTGGGTGGAGTGCGCTAGGTCGCCCCAAGGCTCGTTTTCGAACCTCTCCCACTGGCCGAGGAAGTAATCGCGGTTGTGATAACCGATCTGGGCAATCTGAGGATGCATCACCGATAGCTGGGTGATGTGGGGGGCGTAGATGATCACCTCACCGCCGTCGGCGACGATCGGTTCCAGCTTGTAGAAGCCCTTGGCGGCGGTCCAGATGTCTTCGTATTTGGTGGGCATGATCGAGAGCACCCGACGCACGGGTCGTTCCAGATACGTGATGTGGGTTTGGGCCGAGATCTCAGCACAGGCTGCCCACGCATCCTCCGGGGTCCCGAAGGCGGCGGCATGCAACGTGTCGGTGCCCGAAGCGACCACCAGGCACAACCCCAGCCGCCGGGTCGGGATCAGGCTCGCAGCTTCGTTAACCAAGGCTCGAACCGGAGTGACCCCGCGGGTGCCGATCATCTGGGCGCTGGTAATCAAGGCGCCGACCCAGTGCGAGAGATTGATCAACTCCGGGCCAGAGACGCCGGGAAAGAAGTACTTGTTGCCGCCGGAGAAGCCAACGACCTCGTGTGGGAAGACCGGTCCGATCACGATAGCCACATCGGCCTCGGCAACATGCCGATTGATGCGCACCTCGACCGTCGTGTCGGTCAGCAATCCGCCAGTGACTTCGCTGAGCCGGTCAGCCCCGATGACCCCCAACGAAGTGAAGGTCTCGGGCCGCCAGGACTCGTGGTTGAGCACGGTCCAGCCGGGATACGTGTCATCGCTCGCCCCGGGGACGTAGCCCAGGTGACGCCCCAGATGATCTTCACTCATGCCCTGGTGGGTGCCAAGGGCGATGACCACCTTCACCTGCTTGGCCCGCTCGGCCAGGGCTCCGTACGCCGCCTGTAGCAACAAGGGCAGTGGGCAGGTCCGGGTGCCATCCGGGACCACGAGACAGACCCGCTCGCCGTCCAACTCAGCCTCGGCGAAAGCCGCGCTGACGAAACGACTGACCGCCTCCGCCGAAAGCGTCTCTCCGACACCGCCAATGATGGCTGCCCGTGCTGGGTCGCCCGGATCGGTCCCGTAGTTCGGTTCTGATCGGGTATCGGGTTCCTGCGTAGTGGTCATGGAGGTCACCTTGCTCCTCTGCAAGCGTGGGCACAAGGAGCGGTAGCGACGCGTGTCCGACGAGCCACCCAGACGTTGTCGTTGAACGTGCCTTTTAAAAGAGCTCCGGCCGACCAGCTTCGCCACCAGTGACCTGATCACTTCTGGTGTGGGGTTGTGAGGTTGATCGCCGTTTTGACCATCGGCACATCGATCAGGTGGTTCGGCATGTTGAGCGAGACGAAAACCGTAGGCACCTCGTTGAAACCAAGATCATTTCTTCACCGGGAACTTGCTTTCTTCAGCGATGCGCTTGTTGAGCTCACTCAGGTAGGCGTCCTCGTCGAAGTCGAGCGGCACCTCCTGGCCTGTCCAGCTGGGGCCAGCCGTACCCCGTTGATGCCTTCTGCACCGGGCGCGATGAGGGGGGCACCATCGAGGATGTTGGCGGCGAAATTCTGCAGCACGCCCGCGTGTTGGCTACCGCCGGCCGAGTCGAACTCGATGACTTCCGACGCGGAGAAAGTGCCCTTGTCAAGCTGGCCGGTGAGGACCCGCTGCACGTCGTCGGGGCTCATTTCGTCGCTGATCTCCCGCTCCGGCCTGGTCAGCCGGGTGATCACGGCTGTCGTGCTGTTTTCGACGACGATCTTGCCGTTGTCGCCAAGGATCTCGAACCGGTCGGTGCCAACGAGGTCGTGAACGGCGGTGACGAAGGCGCCGGTTGCGCCCTCACCGTAGTCGACGATCGCGATCACCTCGTCCTCGACCGCGATGTCACGCCGGAAGCCGTACCCGACCTTGGCGTAAACCGACCTCGGTAGGCCGCAGATCCACTGCCACAGGTCGAGCTGGTGCGGGGCCTGGTTGACCAGAACGCCGCCTCCCTCACCGCCCCAGGTTGCCCGCCAGGCACTCTGTTCGTAGTACGCCTGCGGTCGCCACCAAGTCGTGATGATCCAGTTAGTGTGGCGGATCCCGCCGATCTCGCCGCCGTCGATGATCTCCTTGATCCGCCCGTAGAGCGGGTTGTTGCGCTGGTTGAACATCATCGCGAACGACAACTCGGGCTTGGTCGCGGCGTAGTCGTTCAGCTCACGCACCTGCTTGGTGTAGACACCGGCTGGCTTCTCGACGAGGGCATGGATGCCGCGCTCCAGCGCGGCGATGGCCATCTCCGGGTGCAGGAAGGGCGGGACGCAGATCACGACGGCGTCCACATCGCCACTGTCCAGCATGGCTGAGAAATCGACGTAGAGCTCCACGCCGGGATACCTCGACCGAATAATCTCCGCCATCCCTGGATTGGGCTCGCAGACTGCGCCAATCTCCATGTTGGGGACTATGCCGTTGGTGATCAACTGGGCGTACATGGATCCTTGGGCACCGAGTCCGACAATGCCGAGCCTCACTTGCTTAGCCATCGCCTGCGTCTCCTTGATCTTCATTGCTTAGCAACAAATGGCAACGAGTACTGCCGTTCCCGTGAGGTCTGATCCGCCCCACGCTCGGTGTGGACATCCCACGTTGCGTGGGATGTTTGCGCTGTACATGGCATGAAGAACCTGGGTACAGCCTCGACACAGCCTCGCCTGACACCTCCGGTAACCCCGGTCTGCTTGATCGCGAACTCTCCTCGCCTGGCACCCGATCGAGCACCACCCCAGATCGCGGCGCCTGACGCCCGCAGTCCTGTTCAAAATGGAAGCATCGGGAGCTCAGATCGGTTGCTGGATGGCGTTGGCCTGATCGAGGACGGCAGCGACGAAATTCTGGTCGGCACCCAGGCCTGGCTCCAAGGCGTCTAAGACTCCTGCTATCACCTCAGGCAGTTCACCAGAATTGGCTGCGTCGCGAGCAGCGGCAGCTCTGGCGTCCTTGATCGGCGCGCCAAGGCCGCGCAGATGCAGTATCCAGGCCGCGACCGTGGTAGCACACCCGACCGGTACTCGTCCCGCTGCTCGCTCGGCGCGAATAGTCGGCACTGTGCGCACCAGCAACTTGGTTGACCCGTCAGCTGCTATCCGAGCCAGCTGATCGCGGGCCCGAGGGTTGGAGAAGCGGGTCAACAAGGCTTCCCGGTACGCGGCGATGTCCGAGGCCGGGAGGGTGAGATGGCGGCTCGCCTCATCCCAGAACATCTCCACCCAGGACCTGCAGGCCGGATCGGCGATGGCTTCATCGATCGTCGAATGTCCCCGGATGCTGCCGGCGTACGCCAGCATCGAGTGCGACCCGTTCAAAAGCCAGAGCTTGCGTTGTTCGAACGGTTCCACATCGGCGACCAGCGCGACGCCGGCTTCCTCCCAGCGTGGCCGATCAGCCGGGAATCCACCCGAGACCACCCACTCGCTGAAAGGCTCCGTCGCTACCGGATATGCGTCGACGTATCCACAAGCCTGCTGCACCAAGGCCCGATCCTCATCCGTCGTGCCTGGCGTGATCCGGTCCACCATCGAGGTGGCGAAGTCGACGTGGGAATCGATCCAGCCGGGCAAACTCTCGTCCAATAGCGCTGCGAAATCCTGGACCACCGTCTTTGTCACGGCACCGTTCTCAGGCAGGTTGTCGCAAGACAAGATGCTGAGTGCTGGCGCGCCCGTGGCGCGCCGGGCGACCAACCCTGCAACCAATCTGGCCGGCAGCGAGGCAACAGGATGTCTGGGATCAGACCGCAAGGCTTCCAGATCGGAGACAACCACGTCGAGGCCGGCGTCAAGGTGCCCATCGGTGCCGCGGAGATAGGCGGCCTCGGTGACGGTGATGGTGACGATTGCCACCTCGGCCCGGCTCAGATAGACCAGGTACGCCTCATGCTCGACTGCGCCGTGCACCGCCGAGAGCGCCCCGATCACCTCGAAACTGTCTCCTTCACTGCCCCGGGTGATCAAGGTGTAGAGGCCGTCCTGCGGCTTCAAGGCCTCGGCCATGTCGCTCCGCCGGCCCGTAAAGGCCGCGATCCCCCACTGATCGGCGTCAGCGCTATGGGCGGTGTACCAAGCCTGATGGGCCCGATGGAAATTGCCGACGCCGAGGTGGACGATCCGGACCGGCGCTGCTACGGGCGTGTCAGGCAGCGAACGGGAAAGACGGGGAGCTTCCGGAGCCGAGGTCACAGCTTGACTGCCCTTCTCAGAGGACGGTTACAACCAGATCATGCATGACCTCAGTGGCTTCAGTCTCACCGCGTCGGTGTTGTTCACCAGTACATGCACCGGAGGACTGGTCACTGCGGTGACCTTGGTCTTTCGTCGTGAAGGATCGGAGTGGCGGCAGGTGCATCGTCATGTCGACCCGCTGGTTCACGGCTAAGCCTCGAGCAAGCCTCAGCCACTGCTCGTGGGGCAGCATCTGACGCTCAATAGCCGACCAGCCGCTGCTGCAGCGACTGATGATCAGGCGCCGACAGAATCCTGCTGAGCAACGCCGGCCCTAGGCTGAAGGCGTGAGTGCCCGCACTGATCCCGACGGCACCTCCGAGCCGTTGGAGACAGCGCCTCGTGCACTCAGCTGGACTGGCCGCATCTGGCGTGTCATCGCGGACACATTGGCTACTTGTATTCGTTATCGGGTGACCGGCCTCGCCGCCGAAGCGGCCTTCTTCGCAATTCTCTCGCTCCCGCCGCTGGTATTCGGCTTGGTGGGCGCCGTCGGCTTCATTGTCGGCACCTTCGACATTCGAACCATCTCCGGCTTTCGCGAGCAACTGCTCGAACTTTCCTCACGTGCGCTGACCCCTGATGTGGTCCATTCCGTCATTGAGCCGACGCTGGACGACGTACTGTCACAGGGCCGCGCCGCGGTGATCTCGATCGGGTTCCTGATCGCCTTGTGGGCCGGCTCCCGAGCGCTCAATGTCTTCGTCGACACCATCACGATCATGTACGGCCTGGCAGGAAAGCGTGGCTTAGTCCGCACTCGAGCCTTGTCGTTCGTCCTTTACTTGGTCTTCCTCGTTGCCGGAGTGGTGGTGCTGCCGTTGATTCTGGCCGGGCCCAGCTTGGTGAATCGGGTGCTACCGCGGGGCCTGGAGTTCGTTGGTGGGCTCTATTGGCCTGTTGTGTTGCTGGGATCCGCCTGCATGCTCGCGACGCTTTATCACCTCTCGGTTCCGGTCCGTACGCGCTGGCGGGCCGACTTGCCGGGCGCCGCACTCACCGTGGCCATGTGGGTCGGTGGCAGCCTGTTATTGCGATTCGTACTCAGCAAGTCCATCGGGACTCCGACGATCTACGGCCCGCTGGCCGCGCCCATCGCCTTCCTGATCTGGCTTTATGTGATCTCCATAGCTGTGCTGATCGGTGCTGCGCTCAACTCAGCTCTTGACGAAGCCTTTCCCCGGCTCTCAGGCATCGACCATGATGCTCCTGAGATCGACAAGACTCCCCCGCCGAGTAAGCAAGGAAACCCACTTAGGCGCACCCTCGCCGGGGTACGCGCCCGCCGACGCGTCAAATCCCAGTAAATGGACGCCCTTCCCACATATTGAGAAACGATTTGATTCGATCAAGGTCACTAGCGGAGTGTTGGTCCGTGCGTATCGCTCCGGAAAGTCTCTGCGCCTGGCCTCGGCCGGCGCGACCGGCGATCTCGCCTGCTCGTCGGACCTTGGGTTTGACCGCGCGGCGCTTCGTCGACCTCGGGAGGACCGAGTCGATGATGTGTCATCTCCACGCTGCCTGATCCACTGGCCCGCAGCCCCCGCCTGGCAATCCTTGCCCAAAGCTCGCCAGACCGGCTCGCGCTGCTTCTGAGAACGAGGACACCCACATGACCACCGACACTGCCGCTGACACGACGATCCCACGTCGCACAGCTACTCGGCCTCGTCCAGAAGCCCGTCCACGTCGCAAGAAGGGCGAGGGACAATGGGCGCTCGGCTACCGCGAGCCCCTCAATCCCAACGAGCAATCCAAGAAGGACGACAACCCCCTCAACGTCCGGGCACGGATCGAGAACGTGTACGCGAAGCGCGGTTTTGCTTCCATCGATCCGAGTGATCTTCGTGGTCGCTTTCGGTGGTACGGGCTCTACACCCAGCGCCGACCTGGCATCGATGGTGGCAAAACCGCGACCCTCGAGCCGTGGGAGCTGGACGATGAGTACTTCATGCTGCGGATTCGGATCGACGGCGGCGCCCTTACCACCGAACAACTCCGGGTCATCGGCCAGATTTCAGTCGATTTCGCGCGGGATACCGCCGATGTGACGGACCGGCAGAACGTTCAGTTGCACTGGATCCGGATCGAAGACGTGCCAGAGATCTGGCGCCGTCTGGAGGCGGTCGGACTGCAGACCACCGAGGCCTGCGGCGACTGTCCGCGGGTCATCCTCGGGTCTCCGGTGGCCGGCATAGCAGCGGAGGAGATCATCGATCCCACGCCCGCCATCCAAGACATCGTTGCCCGCTACATCGGGGATCCGGAGTACTCCAATCTGCCGCGCAAGTTCAAGACCGCTCTCACCGGTCATCCGCTGCACGATGTCGCACCGGAGGTGAACGACGTTGCCTTTGTCGGTGTCGTGCATCCCGAGCACGGACCGGGGTTCGACCTGTGGGTGGGCGGTGGCCTCTCCACCAACCCGATGCTGGCGGTACGCCTCGGAACATGGGTGCCACGGGAACAGGTAGCTGAGGTCTGGGCCGGCGTTGTGGCGGTGTTCCGCGACTACGGGTATCGCCGGCTCCGGACCCGAGCCCGGATCAAATTCCTGGTCGCAGACTGGGGTGCGGAGAAGTTTCGCGAAGTACTTGAGACGGAGTACCTGAAGCGGCGCCTCATCGACGGGCCGGCGCCGGCGGTGCCGACCCAGCCTGGCGATCACGTCGGTGTCAACCGGCAAAAGGACGGTAACTATTTTGTCGGCCTGTCCCCCGTCGCCGGACGTGTCAGCGGCAGCGCTCTGATCCGACTGGCCGAGCTGGCGGAGGGCCACGGTTCCCGGCGCGTCCGGACCACCCCCCTGCAAAAGCTGCTGGTACTCGACCTGGAGGAGTCCAAGGTCGACTCGCTGATCGCCGCTGTCGAGGAATGCGGTCTGTCCGCACGCCGTGACGTCTGGCGACGTTCGGTGATGGCGTGCACCGGGATCGAGTTCTGCAAGCTCGCGATTGTGGAGACCAAGGCGCAGGCGGCCCGCATGGTCACCGAACTCGAGCGACGACTGGGTGAGATGGACTCGCCGATCACCGTCCACCTCAATGGTTGCCCGAACTCATGTGCCCGCATTCAGGTTGCCGACATCGGTCTGAAAGGCCAGCTTGTCGTCGGACCGGACGGCAATCAGGTTGAGGGCTACCAGGTGCACCTCGGTGGTGGTCTGGGGCTCGATGCAGGGTTCGGCCGCAAGCTCAGAGGACACAAGGTGACGGCCGATGAGTTGCCGGACTACGTCGAGCGGCTGGCTCGTCACTATGTCGCGGAACGACGAGACGGCGAACGGTTTGCCCAATGGGCCGCCCGCGCCGACGAGTTGGTGCTGGTATGAACATGCGCAGCTGTAGGTCGCCGGAGGTCACGCGCCGTGGCTGAGACCTCGCATGCAACTCGGCAGTCGGTGCTCTACTGCCCGTACTGCGCTGAAGAGACCCTCTTCCCTCTGGAAGGGGGTGGCTGGGAGTGCCGCAGCTGCATGCGGGCCTTCTCGGTGACTTTCCTCGGGCTTTCCTCACGGGGTCACACTGGAGGAGCGTCTGGGACTTCCCGGCAGGAGTTCGGGTGAGCACCGCTGTGGATCTGGCCGACCTGGCGGCTCGGGCAAACCATGATCTCGAGGGCGCCTCCGCCTTGGAGATCTTGGCCTGGGCTCACAACGAGTTCGGCTCGAGGCTCGTGGTGGCCTCCTCGATGGCGGATACCGTACTGATCCATCTCGCCGAGCAGGTGGCTCCGGGTATCGACGTGATCTTCCTCGATACCGGCTACCACTTCGTCGAGACCATCGGCACTCGGGATGCCGTGCGGCTGGTGCACAACGTCAATGTGATCACCGTGACGCCTGAACAGACCGTGGCAGAACAAGACGCGGCGTGGGGCAAGGATCTGTTCGCCCGCAATCCTGATCAGTGCTGCGCCCTGCGCAAGGTGGCACCGCTCGGCAAGGCACTTGAGCCGTACGCGGCGTGGGCCACCGGCCTGCGACGCGCCGACTCCCTGGCGCGTGCCGCAACCCCAGTCATCTCTTGGGATGCGAAGCGGAAGTTGCTCAGGATCGCACCGATCGCCACCTGGACTGATGAGGATGTGGCCCGCTACATCGAAGCCAATTCGCTCATGATCAACCCGCTGCTCGAAGACGGCTACACCTCGATCGGATGCCAGCCATGCACCGCCAAGGCACCCAAAGACGATCCTCGTGCTGGACGGTGGGCCGGATTCGCCAAAACTGAATGCGGGATCCACCTGTGAACGCCCAGGCTGCGACCGCGGGGGCGGCGAGCCGGGAGCATCTGATCGAAGGCGGTCCATCCCATCCCGCCCGGAGAGGCGCAACGGTGTGGTTCACCGGCCTCCCCTCAGCTGGAAAGTCCACCATCGCCCATGCTCTGGCTCGCGACTTGCACGCCGCAGGCGAACGGGTCCAGGTGCTCGACGGTGACGACGTGCGACCGCATCTCTCGGCAGGGCTCGGCTTCAGTCGGGAAGATCGTGACATCAATGTCACTCGGATCGGATGGGTGGCCCGCCTGCTCGCCTCGCATGGCGTCATCGTGCTGGTGTCAGTGATTGCTCCCTACTCCGCCGCCCGCGACACTGTCCGAGACGATCATGGCCGCCTCGCCATCCCCTTCGCCGAGGTGCACGTAGCCACTCCGCTTGCCGTCGCCGAGGCTCGTGACGTCAAGGGTCTCTATGCCCGTGCCCGCCGCGGCGAGCTCAGCGGTCTGACCGGCGTCGATGACCCGTACGAGGTGCCTACCCGAGCCGAACTGGTCCTCGACACCGCCCGTGTTGATCTTGATACTGCGGTGGAGATGTCCAAGGCGCTGCTGTTGGCGATCGTGGGGAGGGACTTCGGGTGACAACCGCTCAGTTGCGGCCGCTGACCGAGCTGCAGGCGCTCGAGTCCGAGTCGATTCACATCATTCGCGAAGTCGCTGCCACATTCGCCTCGCCGATCATGCTTTTTTCTGGTGGCAAGGACTCGGTGGTCATGCTGCACCTGGCAGCGAAGGCTTTCTGGCCGGCACCGATCCCGTTTGGCGTGCTGCACGTGGACACCGGGCACAACTTCGAAGAGGTGCTGCAATTCCGCGACGAGGCCGTCGACTTCTACGGCGCGTCTCTCAAGATCGCATCCGTCCAGGACTACATCGATGATGGCCGGCTGCGTGAGCGACCGGACGGTACTCGGAATCCCCTCCAGACGGTGCCGCTGCTCGATGCCATCACCGAGGGACGGCATGATGCCGTCTTCGGCGGGGGTCGCCGGGACGAGGAGCGCGCCCGCGCCAAAGAACGTGTCTTCAGCATGCGTGATGAGTTTGGTCAGTGGGAGCCGCGCAACCAGCGCCCCGAGCTGTGGTCGCTCTACAACGGACGCCACCTGCCCGGGGAGCATGTCCGGGTCTTTCCGCTGTCCAACTGGACGGAGCTGGACGTGTGGGATTACATCGCGGCGGAGAAGATCACTGTCCCGACGATCTACTACGCCCACGAACGCCAGGTGGCGCTGCGTGACGGCATGTGGATCGCGATCACCGACGTGACGCCGGCACGACCCGGTGAAGTGATCGAGATGCGCTCGGTCCGTTACCGAACCGTGGGAGACATGTCCTGTACTGCCGCCGTGCTTTCCAATGCCAACACGGTGCAGGACGTGATCAGCGAGGTTGGGCTCAGCCAGCTCACCGAGCGCGGCGCTACCCGTGCGGACGACCGACTCTCCGAAGCCGCCATGGAGGATCGTAAGCGGGAGGGCTACTTCTGATGCGCCCGTCTTCCCCGCTCCTGGCCCCGGCAGCCGATTCCCTCACCGGTGGTCGCACGCTGCTGCGGCTGGCGACCGCGGGATCGGTCGACGACGGCAAGTCGACGCTGGTGGGTCGACTTCTGTTCGACACCAATTCCGTGCTCACCGACACCCTTGATCATGTTGAGCTGGTGAGCAGACGCAAGGGTCTGGATCGAGCCGATCTTGCTCTGCTCACCGACGGCCTGCGAGCTGAGCGCGAGCAGGGCATCACGATCGATGTCGCATACCGCTACTTTGCGACGCCGGCCCGGAAGTTCATCCTGGCCGACTGTCCGGGGCATGTGCAGTACACCCGGAACACCGTGACAGGCTCATCCACCGCCGATGTCATCGTGCTGTTGGTGGACGCGCGCAAGGGGGTTGTGGAACAGACGCGTCGGCACCTGGCTGTCGCGTCTTTGCTGCGGGTGCCGCATGTCGTCCTGGTCGTGAACAAGTTCGACTTGGTGGGCTACTCCGAGGATGCCTTCACTGCCGTTGCCACCGACTTTGCACTCTTGGCTCGTAGCCTCGGCGTGCTGGAGACGCACTGCATCCCGGTCTCAGCGACCGAAGGTGACAATGTGGTGACGCGGTCGCACCGCACTCCCTGGTACGACGGGCCGACAGTTTTGGGCTATCTGGAGAACGTCGACGACACGCGCCTCGCCGTAGGCTCTGACTTCCGGCTCCCGGTTCAACACGTTGTCCGACCTCAGTCGGCGGTCACTGCACCATGGGCTGCTCGCGCGCCACAGGTCAACGGTGACTACCGCGGTTATGCCGGCAAGATCGAGTCAGGCCGGGTGCGCCCAGGTGAGGAGGTTGTGGTTCTGCCACGCAGCTCCCATGCCATCGTCGAAGCGATCGACACCCCCGATGGTCCGCTTGATCTGGCCGTAGCTGGGCAATCGGTCGTGATCCGGCTGAACAGCGACGTTGATGTGTCGCGTGGCGACATCATCGCCGCGACCGACGCTCCCCCAGCACCGATCCGAGATCTGACGGCGACCGTGTGCTGGCTGGCCGAGCGGGAGTTATGGGCGGGTGCCCGGGTGCTCTTTCAGCACGGCACATCGATCACAAAAGCCATCGTGAGGTCGATTGAGGGAACACTCGATCTGGACTTCGAGGCCGGAACAGTGCCCTGTTGGCGTCCGACCTCCTCACTCACTCTGAACGACATCGGCCGGGTGCGGTTGAGTCTGGCCTCGCCGGTGCCGATCGACTCCTACCGCGAGCATCGTGCCACCGGGGCGTTCATCCTGGTCGACAATGCAGACGGCTGGACCCTTGGAGCCGGCCTCGCCGGGTCGACCCCCCTCGCCGCCATGCCGGCGGCCGCACCACAGTCCGAATCGCAATACCCAGCACAACAAGGAAAGCCATCATGACCGCTCCTTCACTGATCCTTCTCGGCCACGGAAGCCACGACCCCAAGGTGCCGCAGGTCAGTCATCAGATCCGCGAGGGTCTGCTGGCTATTCGACCGGAGCTCGACATTCACGTGGCATTTCTCGACCACTGCGCGCCCAACGGCCTCCAAGTCGTCAAGAAGCTGGTCAGCCAAGGGGTTGCAGAGGTCGTCTTCGTGCCGCTGCTGCTGTCCGAAGCGTTCAACGTTCAGGCCGAGGTACCGGCGCTGCTGAATCAGGTGCACGCAAGCTTGCCGCAGCTGCGGGTCATCGCCTCGCGACCGATCGGTCCCGAGGCCCAGCTGCTTTCGATCATCGACCGCCGGCTGCGTGACGCACTTCGTGCACGGCGCGTCTCAGAACTCGATGGGCTCGTGTTCGCTGCGGCCGGTAGCAGCGACATCCGGAGCAACGCCCTGGTTGCGAGGCGAGCCAGGCAGTGGGCGACCCATCACCGACTGCCTTGCGTGACGGCCTTCGCGAGCGGCTCCGGGCCATCGAGTGCTGAGGCCATTCGTAGCCTCCGCGGTCAAGGCAGGCGGCACATTGCCGTGGGTAGCTGGTTCCTGGCACCCGGGTTGCAGTACACCCGGCAGGCCGAGCTCGCGCTCGATGCGGGCGCTGTCGCCGTGTCCGCGCCGATGGGTGGCGAGCCCGAGATCGCTGAGGTCGCGCTGATCCGATACGTCATTGCGGCAATGGACCTGGTCGATCTTCATGAGGCCGGGGACGCCGAGCATGAGCCCACGCCGGCACGCCACCTATCGGTGGTCAGCGCATAACCTTTTTGACGGTCATCGCTACGAAGGAGCACCGTCAGCTGGCGGCGACTCGCGCCTTCTCTGCCGTGACATCGAAGTCGGCAACCGGCCACTGCAGGCCGAGAGCACGCAGGTGCTCCACCAGCAGCTGCGCCACAGCCCAGTTTCGATACCACTTGCGATCGGAGGGGATGACGTACCACGGCGCGCGCTCGGTGTTGCAGCGCTCCAGGACTGCGCGGTAGGCCTCCTGGTACGCCGGCCACTTTGCACGCTCGTCGACATCGCCGGGGTTGTACTTCCAGTGTTTAGTCGGGTCTTCGAGCCGGGCGATCAGTCGTTGTTTCTGCTCACCCGAGGAAATGTTGAGGAAGCACTTGATCAACACAATGCCCTGGTCCACCAGGTCCTCCTCCCAGGCATTGATCTCGTCATAGCGCTGGCTCCACACCGACTCCTCTACGAGGTTATGGACCCGCACCACCAGGACGTCCTCGTAATGGGATCGGTCGAAGATGCCGATCAAGCCGGGCGGCGGCAGCTCGCGCTCAATGCGCCACAGGTAGTGGTGGGCCCGCTCTTCCTCGGTCGGGGCCTTGAAGGCCTTGATCTTCACCCCTTGTGGATCCACCATGCCAATGGCGTGCCGGATGACTCCGCCTTTTCCTGAGGTGTCCATCCCCTGCAGCACGACCAGGATCCTCTGGGTCCTGGACTCCTCAACCCGTCCCGCGGCAAACAGGCGTTCCTGAAGGTCGCTGAGCTCGGGCGCCAGGGCATCGGTCATCGCGGGTGCGTCTTGCTTGTCTCCTGGGAAGCCGGCTTTGGCGGCCGGGTCAAATGTGGACATGTCCACGTGACCGACAGGAAGCCTGAGCACCTCGCTGAGCGGCTTGGTGATCAATGGTGGTGCTAGGTTGCCATCGCTCGTCTTCGCCATGGGCCGATTGTGCCCTAGATGGCCTCCAGCGGTACCGACCTCGTCGAGATGACGTGCGACGATGGTCCGGTGCAGTTGATCTTCAGCCCTGACGATGGCGCGGCTCGAATTCTCAATGACTCGGATCTGGTGGAGCTGTACCGCCATCCAGCGCCGGAGGGCCGCGGCTGGGTCCGCAGCAACTTCGTCATGTCGCTTGACGGTTCCGTGCAGGGTCCTGACGGACGCTCGGGCAGCATCAACACCGAAAGTGATCACCACGTCTTCGCGCTGCAACGAGCTCTGGCTGACGCGATTCTGGTCGGGGCGAATACTGTGCGCTTCGAAGGCTATCGCGCTGTCGATCTTGAACCATGGCAGCTTCAGATCCGGGAGCAGGAGGGCCTCGCCCCGTACCCGATGTTGGTGGTCATCTCCGCCAGCGCTGATCTTGATCCGCTGATTGCCGCGCCAGCTGAGGGTGTCGGAGGAGCCGTCATGATCATCACCACTGCCGGCAAATCAGCAGAAGATCTCGTGCCGCTGCGGGACGCGGGCATTACGGTGCTCGAGGCTGAAGGCCCGGCGCTGGACCTGGCCCACATTGTGGATCAGCTGGCGGGAACCGGCTTCCAGCGGCTGCTGTGCGAGGGCGGCCCTAGGCTGCATAACGATCTGCTTGCAGCCGGCATGCTGGACGAAGTGTGCCTGACGCTTGCTCCTGTTGTGGTGGGGGGCCAGGGCCTGCGTTCCACCAGTGGTGCTGCCCTCCCCCTGCCGAGTGCATTCCGGCTGCATCACGCCTTGTACGCCGAGGACGGGGCACTGTTCACCGACTACCGAGTCGCTAGCGCCGGCTCACTCGACGCCGCGGCGAAGTCCTGAAAACAGGTCAGTACACAATCAAGATCAATTGGCTCCAGCAACCCCTACCGTGGTGCGCCGGCCAGCGGCGCGCGCGATCTGCATATAATCGGGAATAATCGCACAGACTATCGACACACACTTTCTATATTGTGTGCAATAGTCCATTTAATGGATGGAAGCTATTTCAAATGCCCGAACTGACTGCCGACTTCCAATCCATGCCGGAGGAATACCAGCGTCTCATTCATCGGGTGCAGGACGCGCATGCCATCACTGTCACTCCGCTACAACTATTGGTCGGCGGTTGGTCAGGTGCAATCGTCTATCTAGTCAGCGTTTCTTACAACGCAACCGGACACATCGAGCATTGCATACTCAAGCTCGATCGCAAAGGCAAATCGACACAGGCTGATGAGATAACGCGGCATAATATTGTGACAAACAAGTCGACGCCTGAGTTTGCCCGCGCTCACATTGCCGAATTAGTCTTTGACCGCGTCGAGTTTGAAGGCGCCATTGCAATCCTTTACCGAATTGCCGGTCAATCTCTACTCAAATATCGTCCTTTGTCCAGCCACGAACGGCAGAGCCAGCTCGGCACCATATTTGCACAAACCAATCAAATTCTGTTGGAAGAGTGGAACTCTAATGCTGCATTCGAGCAAGCCGTGCATCCGCAGCAGGTACTCCAGAAGTGGCTGAGCTTTCGCCTTGACGTGGGCGGCAGCATTGAACACTTCTTGCAGGATATCTGCCAGATCGATCCGCAGACCGTCGGCCTGCTCATCAACGGACATGTCTTTCCGAATCCATTGCTCTATGCGCGGCGGCCCGAACCCTGGGGCAGGGTTCGGCCCATTGACATCGTCACGGGATTCATCCATGGCGACTTAAACACTAACAATATTCTGGTGAAATTCTCCGACGACAAGCAAACACTGGCGGGCTACTATTTAATCGACTTTGCACTCTTCAAAGATCAGATGCCGCTATTGTACGACCAGCGCTATCTGGAAATGTCTTATTTCATGCATGCTACGTCACAGATATCTTTCGCCAAAAGCGTCAACTTTCTTACCTTATCAGCGGTGGCCGATGTCCTCGATCCCCATAAGGTATCCATAGAGACAGCTGGTATTGGCGCGGTCGTCGCAGCAGCCCGAAAGGCATTTGCCAGGTGGGTTCAAGAAAATCATCCGAGTTTGCATGACGACCTCTGGGGACAATATTGGTTGGCGGGAGTCGCCGCCGGATTGACCTATTGCCATAAAATCGGACTATCTGACAAGCAACGCTTGACAGGACTGATCTATGCCGCGGCTAATCTCAGGCGTTACACCACGGCTTTCAATCTGCCTTTGCCGACGAACGTTGAACTTCTCTACGATGAGAATCAATCTAATGGAGATTCACCCGCGACACTCGGGACAAGCGTGAAGGTCAGGCACAACCTCCCGTCTCAACCGACTCCGTTCATCGGGCGCGAAGCGGAAGTAACCGCTGTGAAAGAACTCCTGATGAGGGATCCACGGGATATACGCCTGGTGACCCTCACTGGTCCGGGCGGCACCGGAAAGACTCGTTTGGCACTACGAACCGCCTCGGAACTTACTCGCTTCTTCCCAGAGGGAGTCTATTTCGTCGATCTGGCGCCCGTTCGCGAACCTGATGGCGTACTTGCTGCGATCGCACGAACGATCGGCTTAAGGGAAACAAGTGACCGGCCGCTGCTGGATGAGCTTGAAGGACAGTTGCGTGCTAGGAGCATGCTATTGCTCCTCGACAACTTCGAACAAGTAACTGCTGCCGCGCCAATGATTGGTCAACTGCTGCAGCACTGCTCTCAGCTAAAACTGCTCGTCACCAGTCGGGAAGCCCTGCACCTCCGCGGTGAATACATCCATACCGTACCTCCGCTCCACATCCCCGGCTCTGATCGCAAACAACAGACAATCGAACAGTTGACTCAGTATGAGGCGGTCCAGCTGTTCATCGACCGTGTCTTGGCTGTGAAACCAGACTTTGAAGTGACGAATGAGAATGCGCCAGCGGTCGCTGAGATCTGTTTTCGTTTGGACGGCTTGCCTCTCGCAATTGAACTTGCGGCGGCGCGGATCAGGCTGTTCTCGCCTCAGTCCCTGCTAGGTCGACTCGGCAGTCGGCTGAATCTGCTTCGCGGTGGCGCACACGACCTGCCGGCCCGACAACAGACACTGCGCGACACGATTGACTGGAGCTACCAGCTGTTGAACCGCGATGAACAGCGCCTATTTGGATTGCTCTCTATATTCAGCGGCTGCACGCTGGAGGCGGCGGAGGCAGTGGCGGCAGGAATCAATCATCCGGATAGAACGAGCATGGACACCATCGATGGGCTGGCTTCGCTTGTCGACAAGAGCCTTCTTCGCCAAGTGGACGGGGGCACCGGAGAGCCCCGACTAGTGATGCTTGAAACGATCAGGGAGTACGCCGCAGAAAGTCTGGAACGGGATGTGGAGTTCAGCGCCAGCGCGCATTCGGCATTTGCCGCGTACTTCGCCGAATTTACCGAACATCAATTCAAACGCCTGACTGGGCAAGGCAGAGAGACCGCGTTAAAGGAGATGGAATCTGAAATCGAGAATGTGCGGACCGCCTGGCGCTATTGGGTTGAGAAGAAAGACTTGGAGCAGCTCACGAAGTTTGTGAACAGCCTGTGGCTCTTGTATGACGCGCGCGGCTGGTACCACGATACGGTCAGCCTCACAAATGATTTGCTAGAGCTCCTGGCTGCCACACCATCGACAGTGGAACGCACTCAACAGCAGATCATGTTACAGATCAGCCTCGCCCGGGCGCTGTTAGCGACCAAAGGGTACACCGAAGAAGTGGAGCGGGCATACGCTCGCGCTCTTGAGCTCTGCGAAGGTGCAGGTGAAGTGCCCCAGCTATTTCCGATCCTGCGCGGGCTCGCCTCTTTTCATATCTTCCGTATGGAATATGAGAAATCGATACAGATGGGCGAGCGCATACTGGCGCTCGCCGAGCACCTCGGTGATGCCGATATGAAGATCGAAGGGCAACTGATTTTGGGCTATAATTTAGGGTTCCGGGATGCTCAAGTCGGTGGCGCCTATCTTGAAACGGCAGTAGCATCGTACGATCTCCAACGTCCGCGCGTGGCGCTCGGTCTCGGTCCCTACCCTGCAGTGGTAGGACTCACCACATCCGCGATATTTCTCTGGTCGCTCGGATATCCTGATCGTGCGCATAAACGTGCAGCCGATTCGATCCTGCTCGCCCGCCAGATGAATCATCCCTTTAGTATTACATATGCGCTGTTTCATAGTGGGTTACTCAACATATGGCTGAAGAACTACCGGGAAGCCAAGGAGACTGCCGACCTGCTCTTGGAGGTCGCCGACGCGCACGGATTTCAAATCTGGCGAGCAGTAGGCTCGTGTCTGCTTGGTACCACACTCGTGGAGTTTGGTTCAGCTGAGAAGGGCCTCGCGTTGATCGGCCAAGGGCTACGTGCTTATCAGAATCTCAAAACACCTCCGGTCTTTTGGCCCATGCTGCTCCACCTGTGTGCGAGCGCATACGGTGCAGCGTCGCAGCCGGCAACTGGACTGCAGATGTTAAACGAGGCGATGGAAGTAGAAGTAGCATCATCTAAATCAGCCGACACATTCGCATCAGAGTTTCTCATACTAAAGGGAGCGCTTCTCTTGGCGCTATCATCTGACAATGTAGCTGAAGCACAGGCCCTATATGAACAAGCCGTACGCAACGCTCAGGAAGTGCATGCCCCAATGCTTCAGCTGCGAGCTGCCATAAGATTGAGTCGCTTATGGCAGGAGCAGGGCAACGCCGAGCGAGCCCGAACAATACTAAGTGAGGCCTATTCCAAAATAACCGAAGGGTACGCAACCCCTGACCTGAAAGAAGCTAGTATGCTTCTGACCGATCTATCTGAATCCAGCTAGAATCCATGAGGCGTCGTGCCTGAAGATTCGAGTCTACGGGTGAGTGTGGCAACGCTCAACCGAGTAATTTTCGTACGCCCCGGGGGCGGGGAGACTATGCTGGCCTTGGAACGCAAGGCTTCGGTATCCAATGATGGCAGTGTCCGGGTTCGAGCACAGCCTTTCGGCGGAGGAGTTCGAATTCTTGACCCAACACATCTAATGACAATCATTGGGCAAGTAATATTTGACAGTGAGCGGTCAGAGCGTGAGAGTGATTTTCGCATTCTGATTCCGCCATCCAAATGGGAGCTGGTAAAACAGTATTCTCTAAGCCAACTCGCTGGCCAAGATGATTTGGAGCTTGAATCGCTTCCTCATCGCGAGCTGGTGGAGGAGTTTGCCGAAACACTTAGCGTCAGTCTGCAGCCCCATCAGTATACATTCCGTGCGACGGGATTTGTTATCGAAAATCTGCCGGTACCAACGGCTAATGTGAATAGTCAGCGATGGCCGACGGTACGACTCTATCGGACATATGAAGTGGAGATTGTTGATATTGCGCTCTGTCATGCGATGCTTTCAGCCAATCAGTTATATTCCGATGAACAACTCGGAAAACTTGCTCTAGAGGATTCACAAAATGGTGGCAGGGGACGCGCAAACTCCATTTTGATCTTGCCGATGAATTTGGTCCTGGAGTCGTATCTGGCACTCCCACTCGACATCCGTCATCAAAAAATCATGATTGAAAATCATAGGATCGATGAAAGCGTGCTCGCGGTCCTTGGGGAGGTCGATGTCCCCGAGTATGAAAGGGCGTGAGGCGTTTGGTCTAGATCCGCAGGCGAGCCAACTCAGGCGAGACCTTCGGTCTCCCTCGTTTCCTGGGTCATTCGGCTCGGTTGCATCCTGGCGGGCTCACCCGGCATCGTCGGGATACCGACCCCGTAAACGCTCTGCAACAAGGGGGGTTTGAGCGTCTTCTGAGCTAGCGATGTGGCCGAGGTTATCAGGCCAGTTACCGGCCTGAAATCAAGATCAGCAACAGCTGATTTAGGCGGTCCCGGTTCGCGACGCTAACGCTCCCGGGAGCTCGATGCCCTAGGAGGCACCGTGTCCCCATCATCCCCTACCGTGCTCGCCAGCGGCCCCATCACCCCTCCGGCGATGTTGTCACCGTCGAGTTGATCCAACCCGACTCCATGCCCACCGCGGTCCGCATCGTCTGGCCGACCGCGCCAACAATCACCACACCCGCCCGTTACAACGAAGTGGTCAGCACCGCCATGCGACTGCTCGCTGAGGCATCCACGACGCTGGCCAGACTCAAAGCAAGTAAACGGTTGTGATGGCGCGGACGACTGTGGCGCCCTCACAGATGCTGCTGGATCACGGCTTCGGCAGACTGACTAGCGCTGCATATCAGCCATCCGGCGGGCCGCTTCCTCAATACCCTTCTTCGCGTCCTCGAGGGTCATGCATGG
>JAJTCL010000241.1 GCA_021323255.1 Propionibacteriaceae bacterium
CCGCCGACGGAGGCCGGCAACGCGATAATCCGCGACGACGGCCGATCGGGGAAACGCAGAAAGTACGACGGTGGATTCACCGAATCCCCCGCACCATGCAGCCGGTAGGTGGCCTCGACCAGCTCCACAATTTCTTTTTCTTGACCCTGCAGCGCCCGCTGCACCTGCGCACCGGAAATCACCGCGAACGGCGGGACGGTGAGCGGGTCGGCGACTGCGGACCCTGCTGAGGGGGAATCGATCGTCGTCATCCAGCCGTCACCAAACGGTCGGCGAGCAATCGGCCAGCCGTACCGGATCGGCCATCCCGACGAGCACCTCGCGTGGGCCCTCGTAGGCCTCCCTGCTGTGTGCGGTGCGGATGTTGTCGACCAGCATCAGGTCGCCGGCCTGCCACGGCTCGCGCACCGTGTTGGCCTCATAAATCTGATTCAGCAGCAGTACGACGTCCGCCCCGATCGGATCACCGTTGCCGAACCAGGTGTTGAACGGCAGCCCATCGGCGCCGTACATCTCCACCAGGTACTCACGGACCTCGGGGTCGATCGTCCACTCGTTGAGGAAGGCGATCTGGTTGAACCAGCAGCGCTGACCGGTGACTGGATGATGCACCACGGCGCTCCGCCGTTGCCAGGTGTGCAGTCCACCGTCGGGCTGCCACTCGAAACCGATCCCATTGGCACGGCAATATGCCTCCACCGTGCTCCGGTCATCGGTCCCGAACGCCTCAGCGACGGAGGCCCCGATTTCGTCGTTGTAGCTGCGGGTGAGCATCCAACCGTCCCGCTCGAACCGCGTGACCAGGTCGGCCGGTAGTGCGTTGAGCACCGCCCGCGAATCGGATACCGCCGTCGCCCCACCCCTGGTTGGAGCGCTGAGGCAGGCGAACAACATCAGACCGGGGAACTCCAGGGTGTAGCTCAGCTCGTGATGCATGCACATCGGCTGGTTCGCCGGCCAGGTCGCTGAAGAGTACACACCGTCGGAGTAGATCCGCCGGGACGCAAAGGCCTCTCTCTCGATCATCAGCCCGTTGGACAGCTGTCGGAAGACCGCATTGACCTCCGCCGCGTCGCGCAGCTCGAGGCCGCGCACCATGACCGAACCATGCTCGGCGACGGCAGCGCGTAACGCGTCCTTATGAGCGGCTGCCCACCTCGGCCCGTCACCGGGCGCGTCAGCCAGCAGGATCGGAGCCTTGCCGGGTTGCTGGTCGATGCCGAGCAGGGACACCGGGGCGGGGTAGGACATGTCAAGTTCCTTTCATGACCACTCAGGAGTAAGCGAACAGTCTGGCAGCATAAAGCACCGCCTGTGCCGCCTGTGACGGTCGGGTGCGTACGAAGTAGTGGCCGCCGTCAGCAAGCTCGTGCAGATCGACGTGCTCGGCCAGCAGCTCCCAGTCGCGGTGCCGAGGCGGCAGCGGCGAGGTCACCGAGTCGTCGGCGGCGGCGACCACGGTGACCGGTGCGGACAGCTTCACCAATGGCGGGCTTTCCAGAACCTCAGCGAAGTAACTGTGTGCAGACAGGCAGTCGTGCCGGTACGCGGCAGCGACATGCTGGGCGCGTTGCGCGTCCAGCTCACCCAGCTCGGTGTAGCCGCCGTCGGCGCTCAAGTCGGTGGCGATCTCAGCGTTGCTCCGCGCAGTGAGCTCAGTGATGGAGGCGCGACGGACCCCGGCATCACCGAGCAGTTGCGCAGCAAGGAACACCCGCTGGACCTCCACGCCACGGTCCTGCAGCCTTCTGGCCGTCTCCACGGCGAAAGCGGTGCCGGAAGAGTGGCCCCACAGCAGGATCTCCTTCAGACCACGCGCGCTGATCTCGGCGACGACCTGCTCCACAACGCGCTCCATCGGCGCGAACGGCTCGCTCCCGGCGGCGACGTCGTGGCCGGGCAGTTCAACCGCGTACACCGCGATGCCGCTGCCGCGCAACGCCTGAGCCATCGGCTGGAAGTTCACTGCGTTGCCGCCGGCGTACGGGAAACACACCAAGGTGCCGGTCTGCCCACCAGCGGGCTCCGACAGCGGCTGCAATAGCTCGGAGCGCCGCTCGGACCGCCCGTCGACCAGCGCAGCCAAATCAGCAAGCACCGGACGGCTCGTGAGGTCCTTCAGAGAGAACGCACGATCCAAGGTGACCGCCAGCTTCACAGCCGACAAAGATGTGCCACCCCGGTCGAAGAAGTGATCGGTTCGGCTGACCTGGTCCTGCGGGATGCCGAGCACCTTCGCCCAAGCGGCCGCCAGCCGCTGCTCGGTCGGCGTACTCGGGGCGTCATAGTCGTCCTCAACGGCGCTGAGCTCGCCGGCAAGCGTTGTCAGGGTCTTCTTGTCGATCTTGCTGTTGGCGGTCAGCGGCAGCCGCTCCCGCCAGTGAAATGCCGACGGAACCATGTACTCAGGCAGCGACTCACCCAACCGGTCCCGCAGCAGCTCGACCGCCAGTGGCTGCTGGCCGGAATAGAAGGCCACCAAGTGCTTGCTGTGGTCGGCCCGCTCCGCCACCACCACCGCACCGTCACGAACCCCCGGCACCCGCAACAGAGTGTTTTCGATCTCACCGAGCTCGATCCGGAAACCGCGGATCTTCAGCTGGGAATCCTTACGGCCCAAGAACTCCAGCTTGCCGTCTGGCCGCCAGCGACCATGATCACCACTGCGGTACCGGCGCTGGCCGGGGTGGTCCGGATCGGTCAAAAACGCCGCTCGAGTGCGGTCCGGATCATTGATGTAACCGCGGCCGACGCAGATGCCGGAAAAGACGATCTCGCCCGGCGCGCCCAGCGGCACCGGCGTTAGATACTCATCCACGATCTGGATCTGCACATTGTTGATCGCGCGACCCAAAGGCACCCGCTCGGAGCCGGGAACCGTCTCCATCACCTCGTGGTTGGTGTCGTCGGAGGTTTCGGTCAACCCGTACGCGTTGACCAGCTTGATCGCGGGCTGGGAGGCGAACCAGCGCTGGGTGAGCTCCTTTTTGATAGCTTCACCGGTCACCGACACGCACCGCAGATCGGGCAACGGCCGAGGGTCGCGTTCCAGGTAGGACAAGACGACCTCGAGGTAGGACGGCACCACCTGCATCACATTGACCTGGCCATCGACGATCGTGCCGACGAATCGCCCGACGTCCAAGATCACGTCCTGCTCGACGATGAGGGTCCGGCCGCCGACCAAGAGCGCGGAAACCAGTTGCCACAGCGAGATGTCGAAACACTGCGGTGCGGTCTGGGCGACCACCTGTCCCTCGCCGATCTCCAAGTCGTCGATCTTGGCGAAGAGATGATTGACCATGCCAAGGTGCTCACACATCGCGCCCTTCGGTTCACCGGTGGAACCAGAAGTGAAGTAGATGTAGGCGAGCTGGTCCGGGGCGACATCGATACCAAGGTTGCCGTCTGGATGGCCCTCGGCGTACGCCGCTTCGATGAACAGCGTCTGGACCTCGGGCAGCGACGCGAGAGCCTGGTTCAAGGTCGAGGTGCTGGCGGGTTCAGTCAGTACCAGACCGCAGCCGGCGCGGGTAAGCATCGCCGCAATGCGATCGCCCGGAAAGTGCGGCTCGATGGGCAGGTACACCCCACCGGCCTTGAAGATCGCCAGCACCGCGGCCATCCAGTCCAGGTTGCGCTCGGTCACCACGGCGACGACGGCCTCGCGTTGCAGCCCCCGTGACACCAAAGCTCGAGCTAGCCGGTTGGCGCGGCCGTTGAGCTCCCGATAGGTCCACTGCCGAGCGCCCTGCACGGCCGCCACGGCTTCCGGATGAGCCTCCACTTGCTGCTCGAAAATCTCGTGGACCCGACGGTCCGGTAGCTCCCGCCTCGGTCCAGCCAACCCCTCCAGCTGGAAGTAGAGTTCCTCCGCGGAGAGCAGGCTCTGCCGTCGGTGCTCGGCATCCAGATCGGCGGCCAACAACTCCAACGCCGTCAGGTGATAACCGGCGATCCTGGCTGCGCCGTCTGTATCGAGCACGTCGGTCCGATACCGAAGCCTCAGCGCGAGCTGGCCGTCAGTGCCCGAGGTGCCCACCCATAACACGGTGTCCTCGGAGAGGTCCCCATCGTCCCCGGTCGGAGCCAGTCCCGCGGGATCCAGCCCTCTCGGATCCAAAACAGTCTCGAAGGACGGTTCGCTGAGACCAAGGTCGTGCCGGAGATCATCGATCGGGAAGTCGCTGTGCGTGAGCAGCTCCGATTCGGCGCGGTGGGCTGCTAACAGCAACGCCCGCCATGAGTCAGGTTCGGTCGTCAGCCGGCAGAGCAACGGTTGGCCGCCCTGCTGGCCGACGTAGCCCGTCGTTACCTGGAGTTCCCCGGTGAGTGTGCCGAGCACCTTGGCATGAGCAGCCAACAGCACCGAACTGACGGTGACCGATAGCTCGTCCGCCAGCCGACGCAACGCCGCCAGCAGGTCGTCGGGCATTTTCGCCTCATATTCGGCTGTGCCCGCTGCGGGATCATGTGTCCACCGCGGGATTGCGCTGAACCCACCCGCGAGGAGCGCGTTACGCCAGAACTTTTGGTCGGCCTCTGCCTGAGCCTTCATCAAGTCGTTTTCCTTTCCAATCACCGTTGGCAACGGCTACCGGGTCTGGCCCAGGTGAAGCTCCGGCTCTCTTCGCGGTCGCGGGGAACCGTGAGCGCGGCCGGGGACCGGCATTCTTCTGGTTGGGTTGGGGCCCAGCGCAGCCGGACCCGGCATCTCTCTAGCTGGATTGAGGCCCGACCTGGTTGGGCCCGGCACGTCCGCGGCGGGATTGAGGCCAAGCCCGGTTGCGACCGGCATCTTCCTGGTCGGTTTTTTGCCCAGCGCGAGGATCGGCATCCGCCCGGCTGAGTTTCGACGCATCGCTGGGGGAACCGG
>JAJTCL010000242.1 GCA_021323255.1 Propionibacteriaceae bacterium
ACCGACGGCTTGTCAAGATCGATGCCAAGGCCAGTGACCACGTCGGTACCTGGGTCCGGCTTGAATTCCTCGGTATCGATGCCGTTCTTGACCACATGCACTTTGTCTGGATCGAGATTGGTGTAGGAATCCAAGGTGTCTTTGCGCATTCCCGCGCTGACGGCGATCACCGCATCCGCACCTTCGAAGGCAGTCTTCTCGGCCCACGACGAGAGCCGGTAGCCACCGCCGAGCTGCTCGGCCTTCCACGGTCGGTGCGGCTCCAGTGAGTGCGCACTGACGACATGCGGAATGCCGTGGAACAGGCCGGCCAGATGCCCGGCCAGGTTGGCGTACCAGGTGTGCGAGTGAACCAGATCCACCTGGGGAATGGATGCCACCATCGACAGATCTGCCCCGAACACCCGGAGGGCGGCGTTGGCCCCTTCGGGATAGCTCTCGGCATGCGCTGTGGCACCCTCTCGCGGCTCGCCCATGCATTGGACGTCGACATCAATGAGCTTCCGCAACTGCGGCACGAGTTGGGCGACATGCACACCGGCGCCACCGTAGATCGAGGGCGGATACTCCCGGGTCAACAACGAGATGGACAGTTGATCTGTGTCTGCCAGGGCCATGTTGGCATCGTTCCACAGCGTCGTCGATGTGACCACAACATGGCCGAGAACCTGCTCACCAAGCCCGATATCCGCTAGGTTCAACTCATGCGCGCGCGTCCGAGAGTTCTGGCGATCGTACTGGCTGGCGGCGAAGGAAAACGGCTGATGCCGTTGACCATGGATCGCGCGAAACCCGCGGTCCCCTTCGGGGGCACGTATCGCTTGATCGACTTCGTGCTCTCCAATCTTGCCAACGCAGGAATGCGGCAGATCGCGGTGTTGACGCAATACAAGTCGCACTCGCTGGACAAACACATCTCTTTGACGTGGCGTTTCTCGACGATGCTCGGCAACTACGTCACGCCCGTGCCCGCGCAGCAGCGCCTCGGGCCACGGTGGTACCAGGGCAGCGCGGACGCGATTTATCAGTCGATGAACCTGATTGGTGATGAAGAACCGGATTATGTGGTGGTCTTCGGCGCGGACAACATCTATCGGATGGATGTCTGGCAGATGCTCGAGGCGCACATCGACGGCGGGCTCGGGTGCACAGTGGCAGGCATCCGAGTGCCGCGCAGCCAGGCCAGCGCGTTCGGTGTGATCGACGCCGGCACCGACAACAAGATCAAGGAGTTCCTAGAGAAGCCGGCCGATCCGCCCGGCCTTCCCGATGACCCAGAAGCCTCTTTCGCCTCGATGGGCAACTACATCTTCACCACCGAGGCGCTGATCGATGCCGTGACCAAGGACGCCGAAGACGACAACTCTCGTCACGATATGGGCGGCGACATCATTCCGGGCTTCGTCGGTCGAGGCGATGGGCAGGTCTACGACTTCACCGCCAACGAGGTTCCGGGCTCAACCGAACGCGACAAGGCTTACTGGCGGGACGTCGGGACGCTCGACGCCTATCATGAGGCGCATATGGACCTGGTCTCGATAGACCCGGTGTTCAATCTCTACAACCTGGAGTGGCCGATCTGGACCTACCCGGTGCAGATGCCAGGCGCCAAATTCACCCTGGACGGCGTGGCGCGGGACTCCATCGTCAGCCCGGGTTGCATCGTGTCGGGGGCATCGATCGAGAGTTCGGTGCTCTCTCCCAACATCGAAGTGCATCAGGGCGCCCGGGTGGAAGATTCGGTGATCTTGTCCCACGCAGTCATCGGGCGTAACGCCGTTGTCCGTCGCGCGATCTTGGACAAGAACGTCCATGTCCCAGATGGGGCTGAGATTGGCGTTGACTCCGAAGCGGATGAGGCCCGCGGCTTCACCGTGTCCGAAAGCGGCGTGACGGTGGTCGGCAAGGGTGTCACGGTCTCAGTGACATGAATGTGCCTGCCTCAGGATCGGGTGGCCACGAGGCAGAGAGACCCGAAGGTGGAGAGTTCGGGGTCGATGCTCCCAAAGTTCTGGTGGTCATGGCCGCCGTCGCCCTGCTGCTGGTGATCATTTGCTGTGTGCTGATGATCACCAATAAGTTCGGCGCCGGCATGGTGACGATGATCTTTGCCGCATTCTTCGTGCTGTGCGCGTTCAGCTATCTGTACACCACCTTGCATGGCAAGTTCGTGTGGTGGGCCGATCTGCTCGATGATGCGCGGCTGAAGGGCGATGAGTACGCCGTTGATCTGGGCTGCGGCCGGGGTGCAGTCTTGATCAGTCTCGCCAAACGACTGACGACTGGACGGGTGTCAGGCATCGACCTGTGGCGAAGCAGGGACCAGTCCGGCAACGACATCGAGGCCATCAAGCACAATGCCCGAGTGTGCGGTGTGGAGGATCGTGTCGAGCTGAACACCGGCAACATCACGACGCTTCCCTACTATGACGGGCAGTTTGATCTTGTGGTCTCCAGTCTTGCGATCCACAACCTCAAGGCCCGGGAAGATCGGCGTCAGGCGATCACCGAGGCCATCCGGGTGCTCGAGCCGGGCGGCAAGATCATCATCGCTGACATCAGTCACACCGATGAGTACGCGGATTGGCTCACCGAGGCTGGTATGGAGTCGGTGACCTTGCAGGACTTGGGCGTCCGCGGATGGTGGGGTGGACCCTGGATGCCAACGAGCGCTGTCACTGCTAGCCGGCCGGGCGGTCGAGGGTAGACCCTGGCGCCGCGCTTGGAGTATTTGTCCGACGCTTCCTGTTGAGTGGTACCGGTTGATCAGCGCTTTACTGCGACCAGCAAGCCGTCGCCGACCGGAAGCAGCGACGACACGAGATCTTCGTTGTCCTTGACCGCGCTCAGTGCGTTGCGGATCGCTTCGGTCTCGGAGTCGATATGGCTGCCGTCCGCCGTCCGGTCGTGCCACAGTGCGTTGTCCACGGCCAGTATCCCGCCGTGCCGGAGGAGTCGAAGACCTTGCTCGACGTACTCGGCGTACTCAGCCTTGTCGGCGTCGACGAAGACCATGTCATACGCGCCGTCACTCAGTCTCGGCAGCACGCTCAGCGCCGGCCCCGCGATCAGCCGGAACCGCTGGGTGGCAATGCCGACCGCGAGGAACGCCTCTCGAGCAGCCTGCTGATGTTCTGGCTCGATGTCGACGCTGGTCAAGACTCCATCCGGCTGCATACCCGCGAACAGCGCCAAACCAGAGACGCCCGAGCCAGTGCCGACCTCAACAACCGCCTTGGCTCGTACCACTCTTGCAAGGAAAGTCAGTGCGCTCGCCGAGCCACGACCGATCGGAGCCACTCCCAGTTGCCTCGCCTTCTGGCGCGCCTCAGCCGAATGGTCAGCCTCATCCACGAAATCCTCGGCGAACGCCCAAGATCCCGGCTTGGGCGCGGCTTTGGGTGAGGTCTTGAGGGCCGAGAGATTCACGAGTCTCACCCTATCGAAAGGCCTGGTCGCGGAACCCTACGATGACGGGATGAGCCATACCGTCGTCGCCGAGCTGGTCGCGGCCGTCATGAAGGTCGAGGTGGAGGTGGGCCAGCAAGTGGCTGCCGACGACGCTGTGGTGATCTTGGAGTCGATGAAGATGGAGATCCCGGTGCTCGCTGATGTGGCAGGGTCGGTCTCGGAGATCGTCGTCTCGGCAGGTGATGTGGTCAACGACGGCGACCCGTTGGTCGTGATCAAGGTGCTCTAAGATGACGCGCATGTCGACCCCGCCCTTCGGCCGGCTGCTGACGGCCATGGTGACACCGTTCGCGGCGGACGGATCTTTGGACCTGGACGCGGCTGCCCGACTCGCCAGCTATCTGGTCGAGGAGATGGGCAACGATGGGCTGGTCATCAGCGGTACCACGGGAGAGTCGCCGACAACCTCCGACACCGAAAAAGCGGACCTGCTGCGTGCAGTGCTGGACGCGGTCGGCGACCGGGCGACGATCCTGGCAGGCGTCGGAACCTTCGACACCGAACACACGCTGGAGTTGGCGGAGACGGCCGCCAAGCTGGGCGCAAACGGCCTGCTGGTGGTCACGCCGTACTACTCCAAGCCACCTCAAGCCGGCATCTTGGAGCACTTCCGCCGAGTTGCGGATTCCACCGACGTGCCAGTGATGCTGTACGACATTCCGGGCCGTGCCGGCGTGGCTGTCGCCACCGACACCCTGCTGCGGTTGGCCGAACATCCGAGGATCGTCGCGGTCAAGGATGCGAAGGGTGATCTTGCAGCATCCGCCAGGGTTATCGCGCAGAGCGAACTGGCGTACTACTCCGGTGATGACGCCATGACGCTGCCGTTGCTGTCAGTGGGCGCCGTCGGGGTGGTCGGAACCTCAACTCACTTCAGCGCGATCGGCACCAGGCAGCTGATCGATGCCTACCTTGCCGGCGACGTCGCCACCGCCCTTCGCCTCCATCAGCAGCTGTTGCCGATCTACACCGGAATCTTTGCGACCCAGGGTTGCATCCTGGTCAAGGCAGGCCTCAAATTGCTCGGCCATGACGTCGGTGGCCTGAGGTCTCCGTTGATCGAGGCCACCTCCGCGGAGGTCGAGGGTTTGCGGACCGCGCTAGCCGCGGCCGGCCTGCCGGCCTCGACCGACTGACTCCCCGGCTGTCACTATCCCACGCTACGTGGGTTATGGACGCTGTGCATGGCGTGCATGCCATGCACAGCGGGAACATCCCACGCTGTAGGGGATGTTGACAGCGGCATTGGGATTGCCGCGACGCGGAGACAAAGAACCCCGGAACGCGGCCGACCCTCGCACCGTTGCTCAAGTGTGAGCGAGGACACGATCGTGCACAGCCAAATGCCAGGGTTCACTCAGGGCATTGCCAGGATGACAGGCAACAATGAGGCGTTCAGGCGTGTCAGACACCGGAGGAAGGTCCAACCGATGGCGCAGTGGCCCGCACCCGATCCTCAGGATTGGCAGCCGCCTGCGCCCGCGAGCCTGCCGGCACCATCTGAGGAGTCTTGGACACCGCCGACGTGGGAAGAGTTGGTACGTGACCATGGCGCCCGTGTTTATCGGCTGGCTTATCGGCTGACTGGCAATCCACATGACGCCGAGGACCTCACTCAGGACGTTTTCGTCCGTGTTTTTCGCTCGCTGCACCGGTTTCAGCCTGGGACGTTCGAAGGCTGGCTTCACCGGATCACGACCAATCTGTTCCTCGACGGCGCGCGGCGCCGGCAGAAGATCCGCTTCGACGGTCTAGGTGAGGGTTCCGCTGAGCGGTTGCCCAGTGCCTGGCCGAATCCATCCGATCAGCTGGCTGACGCCGACCTTGATCACGATGTGGCCGCGGCGCTCTCGGCCCTGTCACCGGAGTTTCGTGCGGCCGTTGTGCTGTGTGATATCGAGGGCCTCAGCTACGAGGAGATCAGCGAGGTCCTTGACATCAAGATCGGAACCGTTCGAAGCCGGATTCACCGCGGGCGGGCGCAGCTGCGGACCGCCCTCGCACATCGTCGACCGACTGGGGAGCGGATGCGATACCTCGGTGTGGAGGTGGAGGCAGGCGGCACTTCCGACAATGTCAGTCCCAAGCCGGGAAGTCTGGAGCCAGCGAGGTCGGCGTGAGGAAAGCGCCCTGCGCTGACCTGGCCGAGCTGCGATCAGCCTTCGTCGACGGCGCGTTGGACAACCCCGACCGGGAACGGTTGCTCGGCCACCTCGTCGACTGCGCTCATTGCCGGCAGGACGTCGAGGATCTGCGTGCCGTACGCGCGCTACTGAAACAGGCCCAAACTGACCCGAGCCCCACACCGAGCGATCTCTCCCACCGCTTGGTGTCCATCGCAGGTCCAGAATCGATCGCACCCTTGTGGGCAAGACCGTTCCGACGAACTCAGCCTTTGCACCTGTCTCGAACTGGGGGCCTGCCGAGCCGTCGCAGGATTGTCAAGTTGCGGATCGTAGCTGCCGCGATGGCCCTGGGATCGACCATGACCGCGATCGGGGTGATCGGCTACACCGCAGCACCCCGTCTGGCGGCCATTGACGATCCAACTGGTGAAGCTCAGACTGCTTTTGCGTCAAGCCTCGGACAATTCCCACTAGCCAGCGATGCACTCAATGCGGTCATGCTGGCGGACTCCCGGAACCTCAATGCAGGTATCTCACACCGACTGGAGGGTCCTTCGGTCACGGCGGGGGAGACGCTGCCTCCGACAGAGGCGCAGGCCTTGATGCAGCGAGCTGCCGAAGCCGGGCATTCGGTGAGTTACTCCGGACGCCAGTGGTTTCTGGCGTACCGGGACGGCAGCGCCATGATCGCTCAGGTTGATGTGGATGCGCGCGCCCGCCAGGGCACTCAGGTCAGGGTCAACAGCCAGCGTGGTCAGCAGCTGCTCAGAGGATTCACGCCGGCGCTGATCTCATCGCGCGTCGTCGACGACGAGCTGCTCGAACTGCTCGAGCGCAACTACCACCTGACTGGATCACGCGGAGCACGTGTTGCCGGGCGCAGCGCGACAGTAGTGACGGCGACACGGGATGGAAGTCCCTCCGCAGCGGCTCGCTGGTGGATCGATGACGCCACGAGCATCGTGCTCTGGCAAGAGACCTACGGCAGGAGCGGATCAATCGAT
>JAJTCL010000243.1 GCA_021323255.1 Propionibacteriaceae bacterium
TGTGGGGAGCGATGTGGGGAGCGACACGGATTAGGAGCGGTTCCCGAAACTAGAGCACCTAGTCGGAGCCCTGTTTTGCGCCCCCGGTAGGAATCGAACCTACGACCGACAGATTAGAAGGCTGCTGCTCTATCCTCTGAGCTACGGGGGCCGGGAGCGCGCCGTCCGTACCAGTACGGCCAGCTCGCGCATCACTGTAGCGCCGGATCATGCCGCTGATAAATTGATCGGCTCGTGTCCACCGCCTGGGTAGGTTCGGTCGAGTGGCAGACGTCAGCGGCGGCGAGAGATCGCCCTCCGAGCTGCACGAATACAACCCGCAGCCGGTGCGTCTGCGCAGCATCGCTGTTTCTGTGCACGGACCGACCATCCTGGTGGCAATCGGCCAGGGCGCAATCCTCCCGCTGGTGGCTCTCTCCGCGCGCGCACTCGGTGCCAGCGTAGGAACAGCAGCGCTCATAGTCGCGCTGATTGGTCTCGGGCAGTTGATCGGCGATCTCCCAGCGGGTGCGCTGGCCGCCCGAATCGGGGAACGACGAGCCTTGATCGCGGCCTGCGTCGTTGACGCGTTGGCTCTACTCGGTGCCTTCGTCGCCCAATCCCTGATCGTGCTTGCGGTTGCCATCACGATCACCGGCCTGGCCCATGCGGTGTTCGGCCTGGCCCGGCACGCCTACCTCACCGAAGCCATCCCGGTGCCGTTCCGGGCCCGCGCTCTGTCAACCCTGGGCGGCAGCTTTCGGATCGGGCTGTTCATCGGACCATTCATCGCTGCTGTGATCGTCACGAGCTGGAGCATCGGCGCTGCATACGGGTTCGCGGCCATCATGAGCATCGCCGCCGCCATCCTCACCGCATTTCTGCCCGATGTAACCAGGAACCATCCGGCCACCGCAATCGGCGACAGTCCACGCCACCGATCCGTACTCTCGGTGCTAGCTGAGCATCGCCATATCCTGCTCACGCTGGGCATCGGCATCCTGGTCATCTCCGCCGCTCGTGCCACCCGCCAGTCCATCGTGCCGCTATGGGCTGAATCGATCGGCATCGACGCTGCAACGACCGCGGTGATCTTCGGAATATCCGCAGGGGTGGACATACTGCTGTTCTATCCGGGCGGCGCGATCATGGACCGCTTTGGCCGGGTGTACGTCGCCGTGCCGACCACGATCGTGCTCGGACTGGGCTTCATATTGTTGCCGCTGACCACCGGGGCCACTAGCGTCGGCCTGGTGGCTGCGCTCATGGGTCTGGGCAACGGTATCTCGTCCGGCATCGTCCTGACTCTCGGCGCCGACGCCTCACCGCCGCAGAATCGGGCACAGTTTCTCGGGGGATGGAGGGTCTGTAGCGATCTGGGCAACCTCGCCGGCCCACTAGTCATCAGTGTCGTCAGCGCATTCGCTCCGCTGGCAGTGGCCGCTGTCACGATGGGACTGCTCACCTGGGCAGGCTCAGGCTGGCTGGTCAAGTGGGTGCCGAGGTATGCCGCCCGGCCGCATCGGAGAAGTGAAGGACGAGAGGCACAGGACTAGATGGCCACAATCGACCTCCTGGTCTGGGTTGACTGCGAGATGACCGGACTCGACTTGATCAACGACGAACTGATCGAGGTAGCTGCACTGGTCACAAACGCCGATCTCGAGGTGCTGGGCGAGGGAGTCGATTTGGTGATCAAGCCGAGCAACCGGGCGCTGGAGCAGATGGGGGATTTCGTCCGCGACATGCACCAGGCCTCCGGCTTGCTCAGCTTGCTCGACAGCGGGTTGTCCATGGCCGAGGCCGAGCAGCGTGTCCTCGACTACGTCCGGACCTTCGTGGCCGACCCCGGTAAGGCCCCGCTCGCCGGCAACACGATCGGCACTGATCGGGCGTTTCTGGCCCGTGACATGCCGACATTCGAGCGCCATGTTCACTACCGCAGCGTTGATGTCTCCAGCATCAAGGAGCTGGTACGCCGCTGGTATCCACGCGTCTACTATCAAGCGCCTGCCAAGGCCGGCAATCATCGTGCGCTCGCCGACGTACAAGAATCCATCGAAGAGCTGCGCTACTACCGCGAGGCGGTGTTCGTACCACTGCCTGGCCCGGACAGCGCCGCCTCAAAAGAGATCGCGGATCGCATCAGGGGCCCGCTCACCGGGGTGGCGCCGAGCCAGAACTGACTAGTCCGAGCAACTGGCGCCCGGTACACTTCACGCTGCGATGTGTGGTCCACGAAAACATGTTCGGACCGTTCGCATGGTGGGTGTAGCTCAGCTGGTAGAGCACCTGGTTGTGGTCCAGGACGTCGCGGGTTCGAGTCCCGTCACTCACCCAAAGGGGTAGCACACGACAGATCGGGGAACGATCGTCGCGGAGGTTCGATGACCTACTACCGTCTCTCAGCCAGCCAACATGGTAGTGGCAGTCGATGACTGATATCCACTCCGAGATCGCCGTCATTGGCGGCGGCCACAACGGGTTGGTCGCCGCGACGTATCTGGCGCGGGCTGGTTGCCAAGTCAGTATCTACGAGGCACGCAGCGAACTCGGTGGCGCCGTAGCCAGCAAGGAAGTGTTCGAAGGTGTGGCCGCCCGGCTCTCCCGCTTCTCTTACCTGGTTTCGTTGCTGCCCACCTCGATCATCGAGGATCTGGGTCTCCGCCTGGAACTGCGCGCGCGCCACGTCAGCTCATATACGCCGGTTGACTCGGCTGGCCTCCTTATCGAGCGCCAGGAGGGACGTGCGACGCGCGACTCGTTCCGCGCAGTCACCGGCGACGAGCGCGAATACCAGGCATGGAGTGAATTCGAGGCCGGACTACGGGAGCTGGCGGCGGTGATAGAACCAACCTTGACTGAGCCGCTGCCAGATGCCGCGGAGCTGCGGGCTCAAGTCGATCAGGAGCTGTGGGCATCAGTGGTCGAGCGGCCGCTCGGGGAGCTCATCGAAGCCAGATTCGCTGACGACACCGTACGTGGTCTGGTGCTGACCGACGCCATGATCGGGACCTTCACATCGGCGCACGATCCATCGCTGCTCCAGAACCGCTGTTTTCTCTACCACATGATCGGCAACGGCGATGGCGAGTGGAGGGTGCCTGTCGGTGGCATGGGGGCGGTCACCGCTGAACTGGTTCGAGTGGCCGAAGAGGCCAAGGTTTCGATCCGGGCAGGCTGCCCGGTTGATGCCATCAAGCCACTGGCCGGTGGCGGAGCAACCATTTTTCTCGCAGACCAAGAGGCGATCACCGCCGAGGTGATCTTGGCGAACTGTGCGCCAGCCACCCTGCAACGGCTACTCGGGAATCCCTACCAACCGCCAGTCGGCAGTCAGACCAAGATCAACATCGTAGTGCGGCGGCTGCCTCGTCTCCTTTCCGGCCTAGAGCCTGCGATCGGCTTCGCTGGAACGTTGCATCTAGGCCAGGGCTATAAGCGATTGCAGCAGGCGTACGAGGACGCATCGGCGGGCCAGATCCCCGATCCGATGCCATGCGAGGTCTACTGCCACACACTCACAGACGGCTCGATCCTGGATCCCGAGCTGCGGGCCGCGGGCTATCACACTCTTACGGTGTTCGGAATGCACACGCCCGCGAATCTGTTCTTGACCGATCCAGCCGGCTCGCGGGAGAGAGCGAAGGAAGCAGCGTTGCGGGCTCTTCGGTCGGTGCTCGCTGAACCGTTGGAGCCCTGCCTTGCCCTGGACCGCCATGGGGAACCCTGTATCGAGGTGATGACGCCCCTCGATATCGAGGCGGAACTCAGGATGCCGGGCGGCCACATCTTCCACGGCGATCTGGCATGGCCCTGGCTGGCCGCGGATGCGTCCCCAGCGACCGCCGCGGAACGCTGGGGTGTCGCTACCGACTACCGCGGGATCTTGTTGTGCGGCTCAGGAGCGGTACGTGGTGGCGCCGTCAGTGGTCTCGGCGGCCACAACGCCGCCAAGGCCGTACTTGAAGAAAAGGGATCCTGATACTGTTGCTCTTCGCGCGCCGCTAGCTCAATTGGCAGAGCAGCTGACTCTTAATCAGCGGGTTGGGGGTTCGATTCCCTCGCGGCGCACAACTCTCCTAGTCAGAAGCAAATGGCAGGCTCGAGCGATTGCTCCACTCCCATTTAACTCCCAGCTTACGGTGCCGTTTGCTTTCCGTGACGGGGCATGGTGGTGCTGGCCGACTGGCGGGACTCAGATTCCTCGGATGAATTCGCGACGATTGCGGCAGCAAGATGACGGCTTTCATGTGTCGTCAACGAATCAGCTCACCTCATGCTCGACGGGAGCAGCGGTTTCTGCGCTCTGCCGCCCAGCACGGGCCGCATCTATCTGAGTCACCTTGCCTTTCTTGGGCGGGTGACCGAAGAAGGCTTCAAACTTCTCGGCCGTGCCGATCTCTCTAACTATCTTGTCGACCCAGGCCGCCGTGTAGACATAGCTCTTTGTCGGCTCGACCGGAAAGCAGTATTTCTCGACGGTCGGTCCACCCTCGGGCGGCTGCCACCTCGCCGGATGAAGCTTGAAGTGCTTCCACATGCGGGTATGAATTGCGTAGTTGAACTCATACGGCACCCGCTTCTGAACAGCCGCAACGATCGCCTTGGGCAACATGGTGCCCTTCGCAGCTACAGGTACGGACTTGACCTTCGTGATCACCTTGCCGGCCCGACCTGCCCCGACCAGGATCGCCCTCTCCTCATCGGAGACGTGCTCGAGATTCACGAAATCGTAAGCGGCGTCTGCGGTCATTTTTGAGGACGTCGTCGGTATAAGCCGGACACGGAAGTCATACCGGTTGTCATCGAGTACCGAATCGTCGATGTTGGAGTCGAAGCGAGAGAGCATTGTCCGTGCCGCCCGCGAG
>JAJTCL010000244.1 GCA_021323255.1 Propionibacteriaceae bacterium
CAGAGCCGACATCAGTCGAGACCGGCGCTGCCGCACCAGCGCCGGCGGAGCCGTCGGGACAGGAGGGCTGAGCTGTGTTGGTCCCCCGCAAGATCAAATTCCGCAAGCAGCACCACCCCAGGCGAACCGGTGCGGCCAAAGGCGGCACCAGGCTTGCCTTTGGCGAGTACGGCATCCAGGCGCTGGAGGGTGGCTACCTGACCAATCGCCAGATCGAGTCCGCGCGTATCGCCATGACTCGCCACATCAGGCGTGGCGGCAAAGTCTGGATCAATGTTTATCCCGACCGACCGCTGACCAAGAAGCCGGCCGAGACCCGAATGGGTTCCGGCAAGGGTTCGCCAGAGTGGTGGATCGCCAACATCAAGCCCGGCCGGGTCATGTTCGAACTCTCCGGAGTCAGTGAGGATGTGGCCCGCGAAGCCATGCGACTGGCAATTCACAAGCTGCCGATGAAGGCGCGTTTCATCAAGCGTGAGGCAGGTGAGGTCTGATGGCAAAGGCTGCCACCGCAGCGGAGCTTCGCGCACTGAGTCGTAGCGAACTCGATACCAAGGTGATCGAGCTGAAGGAGGAGCTGTTCACGCTCCGGTTTCAGGCGGCCACCGGGCAGCTCGAATCGCACGGCCGGCTCCGCGCCGTACGCAAGGACATCGCCCGGATCTACACGGTGTTGACCGAGCGCGAACTCGGGATCATCGAGGATCCGGACGCTCAGGAGGTTGAGGAATGACAGAGAAAGCGACCGAGCATGTTGAAGACCCTTCGACAGGCTCAGGGCACATCGAGCAGCGCGGGCAAGCTGATGCGCCCGGCGCAGACCGCGGACGACGCAAGGTCCGCGAGGGCTACGTGATCAGCGACAAGATGGACAAGACGGTCGTTGTCGCGGTCGAAGACCGCGTCAAGCACCGTCTCTACGGCAAGGTGGTACGTCAGACCAGCCGGCTCAAGGCGCACGACGAACAGAACAGTGCCGCCCTTGGCGACCGGGTACGCGTGATGGAGACCCGACCGCTGAGCGCCACCAAGCGCTGGCGCCTGGTCGAAGTACTGGAGAAAGCCAAGTAACACATGGTGGGCCTCCGGGGTCTGGGGCGGAGCCCCGGCGGGGGTCCACGGGGGCAGAGCCCCCGTGTGTGTCTGAGAAGGAAGAGCAGAGATGATCCAGCAGGAGTCGCGGCTCAAGGTCGCCGACAACACCGGTGCCAAGGAAATCTTGTGCATCCGGGTGCTCGGTGGATCAGGTCGCCGATACGCAGGCATCGGCGACATCATCGTCGCAACCGTCAAGGACGCCATCCCGGGTGGAAACGTCAAGAAAGGCGAGATCGTCAAGGCGGTAGTGGTACGGACCGCGAAGGAGCGTCGGCGTGCCGACGGCTCGTACATCAAATTCGACGAGAATGCCGCGGTGATCTTGAGGCCCGACGGCGAACCTCGCGGCACTCGTATCTTCGGCCCAGTTGGCCGCGAGCTGCGCGAGAAGCGCTTCATGCGCATCATCTCGCTCGCACCGGAGGTGATCTGAACCATGCCCGAAAAGAGCACTGCCAAGAAGACTCAAGCCAAACTGCACATTCGCAAGGGCGATCGCGTCAAGGTGATCAACGGTAAGGATCGTGGACTGGTTGGTGAGGTGATCGCGGTGTACCCCGAGCGCAATCGGGTGACTGTCGCCGGGGTGAACATCGTCAAGCGGCATCTCCGCGATACCTCCGCTCAGCCGCAGGCCAGGCAAACCACCAAGGGCGGCATCGTCTCCTCGGAGGCGCCGATCCACGCCTCAAACGTGCAGCTGGTTGTCAAGAACTCTGAGGGTGAGGAAGTCGTCACGCGGATCGGCTACGACCGGGTCGAGGTGACGAAACGTCGCCCGGACGGCTCTGAGTACAAGTCGACCCGCAGCGTACGGATCGCTCGAGTGACCGGAGAGGAAGTCTGATGACGACCGAGACCACTGAGCGCCCAGCCGCGGGCTCGGGGCACAACCTTCCCAGGCTCCAGCAGCGCTACCGAGATGAGGTCGTGCCGGCCCTGCGGGAAGAGTTCCAGATCTCCAACGTGATGCAGATTCCCAATCTGGTCAAGATCGTGGTGAACATGGGCGTAGGGGAGGCGGCTCGCGACTCCAAGCTGATTGAAGGCGCGGTTCGCGATCTGGCGACGATCACCGGGCAGAAGCCAGTCGTCACCAAGGCCCGCAGGTCCATTGCGCAGTTCAAGCTGCGGGAAGGCATGACCATCGGGGCGCACGTCACCCTCCGCGGCACGCGAATGTGGGAATTCGCCGACCGCCTGCTGACGCTCGCACTGCCACGCATTCGTGACTTCCGCGGCCTCTCGCCCAAGCAATTCGACGGCAGGGGCAACTACACCTTTGGTCTCACCGAGCAGGTCATGTTCCACGAGATCAACCAAGACAAGATCGACCGGATCCGCGGTATGGACATCACCTTCGTCACCACCGCGACCAACGACGACGAGGGCCGGGCGCTGCT
Source organism: Propionibacteriaceae bacterium (assembly GCA_021323255.1). Taxonomy (GTDB): domain Bacteria; phylum Actinomycetota; class Actinomycetes; order Propionibacteriales; family Propionibacteriaceae; genus Microlunatus. The sequence goes on from JAJTCL010000244.1 coordinate 2,502, forward strand.
GCGTCACCTGGGCTTCCCGTTCCGGGCGAACTGAGAAGGAGGAGACCATGGCCAAAACAGCGCTCAGAGTGAAGCAGGCGCGCAAGCCCAAGTTCGGCGTACGCGCCTATACCCGATGCCAGAAATGCGGCCGGCCCAAGGCGGTCTACCGCAAATTCGGCTTGTGTCGGATCTGTCTGCGGGAGATGGCGCACAAGGGCGAGCTGCCCGGTATCACGAAATCGTCGTGGTGATTTGAATGCTTGATTCATCTCTCATCGTCGCTGCGATCGGGGCCAGTCGTCGGACTCGGCCGAGTCAGGCCGACGGCCAGGCTCGTCCGTGGGCCGCGCCGCAACGGAGGACCAGGGCCTCAAAGGAACCGGCCTCAACAGAACAGGTCGCCTCAACGGAGTGCAGATCGCGGAGATCTTGGCCAACGAGGGCTACATCGCCGGCTACACGGTGGAGGAGCCTGCCGAGGGCCATGTCGGCAAGACACTTTCGATCACTTTGAAGTACGGCCAGAACCGGGAACGTTCCATCGCGGGGGTGCGCCGGATCTCCAAACCTGGCCTGCGGGTGTACGCCAAGTCGACCGGCCTACCCAAGGTGCTGGGCGGGCTCGGCATTGCCATCATCTCGACGTCTCAGGGTCTGCTGACCGACAGGCAGGCGCACAACAACCGCGTGGGCGGCGAAGTCGTCGCCTACGTCTGGTGACTGGCGGAACGAGGAGGTTGGAGAAGTGTCACGCATTGGCAGGCTGCCGGTAGAGATTCCGGCCGGCGTCGAGGTGACCGTCGACGGGCAGCTGGTCAAAGTCCTCGGCCCTAAAGGCACGCTCGAGCACCGGGTGGCGGAACCGATCAAGGTGGCGCGCGGTGAGAACGGCGAGCTGCAGGTCACCCGGCCCGATGACGAGCGGGTGAGCAAGTCGCTGCACGGCCTGACGCGCACTTTGGTCGCCAACATGGTGACCGGTGTCACGACTGGCTACGAGAAGCGGCTGGAGATCGTCGGCGTCGGCTACCGCGTCGTTTCGAGGGGTCCGACGGAGCTGGAGTTCGCGCTCGGATACAGCCATCCGGTCAAGGTGATCGCGCCGGAGGGCATCACTTTCAACGTGGACACGCCGACCCGTTTCTCGGTGCTCGGTATCGACAAACAGCGGGTGGGTGAGGTTGCGGCGAACATCCGCAAGCTCCGCAAGCCCGAACCGTACAAGGGCAAGGGCGTCCGGTACGCGGGCGAGAGAGTTCGCCGCAAGGTTGGAAAGGCTGGTAAGTGACGATGGCGGTCTCGCTTTCTCAACACAAGCGCATGTCGTCCAGAAGCGCATCGCGACTGCGCCGGCAAGTTCGGGTGCGTAAGAAGGTCTTTGGTGCTCCCGAGCGTCCGCGGCTGGTGGTGACTCGCTCAGCGCGGCACATCTCCGCGCAGGTCATCGACGACACACAGGGCCGTACCCTCGCCGCTGCCTCCACCATGGAGGCAGCGCTGCGGGCAGCGGCCGGGGACAAGTCTGAGAAGGCCAAGCAGGTTGGCGGCCTGGTCGCCGAACGCGCCAAGGCAGCCGGCATCGAAAGCGTGGTCTTCGACCGTGCTGGATACAAGTACCACGGACGCGTTGCGGCCCTGGCAGACGGTGCCCGCGAAGGCGGGCTGGGATTCTGAGAAGGCAAGGAACGGAAGGTAGATCGAATTGACTGGAACCCAGCGCCGCACCGGCGGTGCCGGTGGGGATCGTCGCGGCCGTGATGATCGTCGTGGCCAAGCTGCGGAGAAGAGCAACTACATCGAACGCGTGGTCGCGATCAACCGGGTGGCCAAGGTCGTCAAGGGCGGTCGACGGTTCAGCTTCACCGCACTCGTCGTCGTGGGTGATGGCGATGGCACGGTCGGCGTCGGCTACGGCAAGGCCAAGGAGGTTCCGGCGGCCATAGCCAAAGGTGTTGAGGAGGCTAAGAAGCACTTCTTCAACGTGCCGCGGATCCAAGGCACCATCCCGCACCCGGTGCAGGGGGAGAAGGCCGCTGGTGTCGTACTGCTCCGGCCGGCCTCGCCAGGTACTGGCGTGATTGCCGGCGGTTCGGCTCGGGCGGTACTGGAGTGCGCCGGCGTACGCGACGTGCTTGCGAAGTCACTCGGCTCCGCCAACGCCATCAATGTGGTGCACGCGACGGTGGCTGCGCTGCAAAGTCTCGAACAGCCTGAGTCGGTGGCCAAGCGTCGCGGCAAGGCTGTCGAGGATGTGGCACCGGCGGCGCTGCTGAGGGCGCGCGAGACGGTGGGCTCGTGATGACCCAGCTGAAGATTCGCCAGGTGCGTAGCGCGGTCGGGGGCAGGCAGAACCAGCGGGACACGCTGCGGACCTTGGGTTTGAAGCGGGTCGGCGACGAGTCGGTCCGCGAGGATCGGCCCGAGGTTCGAGGCATGATCAAGACGGTTACCCATCTGGTGGCCGTGGAGGAGGTCGACTGACATGGCGTTGAAGGTTCATCACCTTCGGCCGGCACCAGGTGCCAAGACGGCGAAGGTCCGAGTGGGCCGAGGCGAGGCCGGCAGGCGCGGCAAAACAGCCGGCCGCGGCACCAAAGGCTCTGGTGCTCGTCACAATGTGCCAGAGAACTTCGAGGGCGGCCAGATGCCGCTGCATATGCGCTTGCCCAAGCTGCGTGGCTTCAAGAACCCGTTCCGTGTGGAGTACCAGGTGGTGAACCTGGGTCGGCTGAGCCAGTTGTTCCCTGACGGTGGGACGGTTGGCGTTGCGGATCTGGTGTCCGCTGGGGCGGTGCGTCCCGGAGCACCTGTCAAGATTCTCGGTAACGGCGACCTCTCGGTCGCGCTGGAGGTGAGCGCTCACGCGTTCTCCGCAACAGCGAAGGAGAAGATCGCAGCCGCGGGCGGCAGCATTACCGAACTCTGACGCCCACCTTGCCCGCCGTCAGTGGCGGCGCCTGATTGGCTGTTCCTGCCGTTCCGAACGCTGTCAGAAATCGATCGCGGAAGGCGTCCATCCGCCATACCGGAGCTTGTGCATCGGGCTTCAGGCCCTGCTGCCAACCCCACGATGCGATCCGGTCGAAGACCGACTGGTCGCGGGCAACGATGCTGATCGGTACGTCGCGGCTGGCGCCGTGACCGGTGACGATCGGTGAGGGCTGATGGTCGCCGACACAGACAAGGACCAGATTGTCGTCTCCGTAGGTCTCCAGGTAGGAGATGAGGCTGCTCAGCGAATATTCGATGGAGGTTCGGTAGGCGGCACGTACTCGCGTCGGATTTCGGGTCAAGATAGCCTCCGGCGGATCACCTGCGGCGGCCATCGTGTCGAAGACCGAGCCGTCACCGACCTCACTCCAGCTGACCAGTTGTGGAATGGGCTCCCAGGGCGCATGGCTCGAGACGAGGGTGATTTCTGCCATCACCGGTTGGCGGTGCCGCGATGAGCGCTCGGTGCGTTCGAACCTTGACAGGGTGTACTGGTCGGGCATAGTGGCCCAGCTGAAGCGTGGGCCCTGATACCCCATCTGCTGTGCGCCGTAGACCTGGTCGTAACCGATAGATCCGCTTTCCGGCCAGGCTGAATCGTTGCCTGGCATCACGCCCACCGTGCGCCAGCTTGCGCGTCTGAAAGCTTTAGTCAGGGTAAGCCGGTGGCTGGAAGCCAGGTCGTCGTAGCGCTGCTGGTTGTCGATCCACAAACCGGAAAGCAACGTGGCGTGCGCGAGCCAGCTGCTGCCGCCCGCGGTTGGCGAGGTGAGATAGGCACTCCGGGAAGCGAATCCGGCATTGCGGAGTCGATGATCGCCCGCGTCGAGCACCGCACCGACGTGGGGAGCGAATTCTGGATCCTCGACGGCGTCGCGCCCGTAACTCTCGACGAAGGCAACGATCACGTCTTTGCCGCTCAATGCGGTCAAGAGATCCTTCGCCGGGATGCTTTCGAAGGCATCAGGACCGGCAACGGAAACCGACTGGTGATCCCGCTGACCGGTAGCAGCCGGGTGCGCACGAGTGCGAAGGTAGTCCGCTGAGGCCTTGCCCGCGATCGGAACGCCCGGAACGATCTGAATGGCAAGCAAGGCGCAGGTGAGCCAGGTAACGACGAGGATGACGACTGCGTGGGCCGCTACTGAACTGTGCCGGACCACCAGGCCACTCAGGTGCTGCACCGATCGCGTCACGAAAATGACCAGCGCGGTGCAGAGTGCAACGGCTACCGCCAGCGAGGCGACCGCGGGCACCGCTCCGACGGATCCGGCAAGGAACCTCATGGCGTCATCGAGCAGCTTCCAGTCCAGTAGCGGGTCAAACGGCCGAGCGAGGACTGCAAGGAACCCCATATCGAGGAGCTTGAGGATGACCAGCAACCCCAGCGCCACTCCGACAAACGCCGCTGCCACCGACGTCGCCCGCCTCGGCAGGATGAGCAGCAGCGCCACCCAGAGAAGCCCCTCCAACGGGACGCTGACAAAAGCGCCAGGTGTGAGGCGGCTGAACTCATCGGGAGCAAGGAGGGCCAGCAGGACCAGCAGGCAGGAAAACGACGTGGAGAGCCATGCTGCGATGGGATGCGCCCGGGCCAGGTCGACGTCGCCGGCTCCGGGCGGAGCCTGCTGAGCAAATGACACTGCTGCACCTTCCTTCCGGTCGAGTGCAGGTTCGGCATGCTGAACGGGCCGGCCATTCGTGGTCAGGGTCCACCAGACCAGGCACACATCATGGCAAGACAGTCGTCCACAACACCACAGGATTCGCTGGTAAGACGGTGTCGAAATTCGAAAAGCTCACCTAGACGAGTCCGAGCGTCTGCGCTTGGTGATCGCGCGCTTCAGGTGGCGACCCGACGGGCATACTTACCAAATGCTCGAAAGCCTGGCCCATACCGCTGGTTGATGGCGATGGCGGACGAGGAGTTCATTGGCCGGGTACGCGAGTGCGCCCAGCTGGCCTTACCAGCGGCGGAGGCGCTTGCTGGGCATGGGTCAGTCGTCCTGCTCGCCGGTGAGGCTGGCGTCGGCAAGACCACGCTGGTACGGCGGGTGCTCGCCGGATCCGATCTCAC
>JAJTCL010000011.1 GCA_021323255.1 Propionibacteriaceae bacterium
GCTCCCCGGGTAGGAGTCGAACCTACGTCGCTAGTCCTGATTCAAAGTCAGGCGGGCCCTGCCGACAGACCAACCGGGGAATGTGGGGCCCGGCCAATCCTCGCATCCGTAGCGCGCTTGCGGGCTGCCCGCTTCGAATCGAGGTCGCTTCACCCCACACCTGACCAACCTGAGATCGGCCAGAGCCAAGCGTACGCATCGCCTTGTCACGGCTGCATCCCGGCTCAGGCGTGGGCACCCGCCGTCCTTTTGCCACCCGCAGGCATCCTCGCGTACAGTAGTGGCTTCGCTTCTAAATCGATACAGAAACGGCGCATGACCACCTCTGCACTTGTCGTCAACCAGCTTTCAACCCGGCTCGCCGCTATCGCGGTGACGTTGCTCTTCGTCGTCAATGGCCTCGTGATTGGCGGTTTCGGCGGCTCGCTTCCCTCACTCCGTGACAAGCTCGGCCTGGACGCCACCCAGATTGCGATCATGCTCTTTTGTGCCGGAGTGGCGGCCATCCTCTCGATGCAGATCGGCGGCCGTGTTGCAGACGCGATCGGCGCTCGTGAGGTCAGCTTGGCGGCTCTGCCCCTCCTCATCATTGGGATGATCACAATCGGGCTCGCTCCGACCTACCCGATTGCCATCGTCGGTGCCATGGTGATCGGGCTGGGCAATGGGGCCATGGATGTTGCGATGAACGCGATCGGTGTCCAAGTTGAGGCAGCGCGACAACGGCCGATCATGAGTTTCTTCCACGCCTTCTGGTCAATCGGCACATTCATCGGGGCAGGAGCGATTCTGCTGCTCGCGACCGTGCTTGGGCTGAAGGGTGGTGAGATCGTCACGCCGCTGGCCGTCTCACTCGCGGCGGTATCACTCATCGCCTTCGGCATTCTGCTCAAGATCACGCCCAAGGCGGCGGTTGTGCGTCACACCGTCGACGGCGCACGGACTCGGATTCCTGCGGTCGCCTGGATTTTGGGTGTCATGGCCTTGGCGTTCGGTCTCTCCGAAGGCACGGCCATGGATTGGTCGTCGCTCCATGTCACCGATGTCGCCGGTGTCGATCCGACTACCGGCGCGCTTGGCTTGATCGCCGTGAGTGCCTTCATGGTCGTCATCCGGCTACTGGGTGACACATTGGTCGTCCGGTTTGGGCGGCGAAGGGTGGTTCGCTTCGGCGGACTCTGCGCCGCACTCGGCTATTTGACGGTCACATTGGTGAGCAGCCTGCCGCTGCTAGTGGCGGGATGGGCCTTGGTCGGCTTTGGCGTCGGCATGATCGCACCACAGGTTTATGCCGTAGCGGGGCACATCGGCGGCGGCCGGGTGCTCGCAGTTGTGGTGACATTCGGCTACGCCGCGTTCTTGATCGGGCCGGCCGTGGTCGGTTTTCTGGTGGACAGGCTGGGGATCCAGCACGCGATGGCGGTGCCGGCGTTGCTCTGCGCCGGCATCATCGCACTGGCATTCACCATGCCGCGCGAGGACGTGGGGCTTGCGACCAGCACTCGTGCACCCCAGTAAATCTCGACGTCAAGACTCTTCACCATCCTTAAGCTTCTAGACTCCGGGTGTGACCGGCCAGCCATCCCGGGACGAGGTCGACACCATCGTCGAGGCTTGGCGTCGCGAACGTCCGGACCTGGACGTTGCCCCCATGGAGGTGCTTTCCCGCATCAGCCGGTTGGCCCGCCACTTGGACCGCGTCCGAGCAAACGCGTTCACCGCACACGATCTGGAGTCTTGGGAGTTCGACGTGCTAGCGGCCCTGCGCCGCTCTGGTGCGCCGTACCGGCTCTCCCCCGGTCAGCTCCTGCGGGAAACCCTGGTCACCTCGGGAACGATGACCAACCGCGTTGACCGGCTCGCCGCGCGCGGCTTGGTCGCCCGGCAGGATCACCCTGATGACCGGCGCGGTGTTCTGGTTCAGCTGACCGAGGCCGGCAAGGAGGCAGTCGACGCGGCATTGGCCGAGTTGCTGGCCGCCGAACGCGGGATCCTAGCCGGGTTGGAGGCTACCGAGCATGATCAACTCGCTCACAGCCTGCGACTGCTGCTCGCCCGGCACGGCGTGGATCGATGAAGGGTGCTGCACCACCTCAGTTGACGACGCGGGCTCCCGCGACCGGACCTGTGGCATGCCGGACTGCGCGACAGACCCCCTCGGCGCTGAGCGATACGGAAAGGTCGACCGCCGCGGACTCGCCGTCCACCAGGAAGGCACAAGTAGGACCCGATCCGGACACCAGAGCGCCCAGAGCGCCGTACTCGAGGCCAGCTTGCAGCACTGTACGCAATCGCGGCTGCAGGTCCAGCGCAACAGGCTCCAGATCATTGACAAGCGCCCGGCCAAGGCGCTTGGGATCCCCACTGCGTAGCGCATTCATCAGATCGGCGGGCACCTGCGGTGGTGCTGCGCGCGGTCTCAGCTCGTCATATCGTCGATAGACCGTGGCCGTCGACAGGCCGTGGTAGCCGAAGGCCAGCACCCAGTGGTACGTGCCTCGGGCCAGCGCCGGCGCCACCTCCTCGCCCCGGCCACTTCCCACCGCAGTGCCACCCAACAATGCGAAGGGCACGTCACTGCCGAGTTCAGCCGCCAGCGCATGCAGCCCCTCGGGGGTGACGTCGAGATCCCACAAGACAGCGCACGCCAACAACGCGGCTGCGCCATTTGCGGAGCCGCCAGCCAGCCCCCCCGCCACCGGAATCGATTTCTTGATCGACAGCTTGGCACCGAGGGAGTCGTACGGCCCGTGCCTGCGCGCCAGCAGCTTGGCGGCGCGCACCGCGAGGTTGGAGTCATCGAGCGGTACCTGATCGGCACCTTCGCCGCTGACCACGACCTCGAACTCATCCGGATCGGCCCAGGCGGCGTGCACCTCGTCGTAGACGGAAACCGCCTGATACACCGTGGCCAGCGGATGGTATCCATCAGCACGAGGAGCACCCACCTTGAGGGCGAGGTTGATCTTGGCCGGGACTCGCACGCGTACGCCAGCAGGGACCGGCGGCGGAGATGAGGCCATGAATGCGAGGTTAGCTACACACGGGGGCTCTGCCCCCGGACGCCCCCGCTGGGGCTCCGCCCCCAGACCCCCGGGGGCACTGGGCAGCCAGTCTCATGACTACGCCTGGAAGATCTGCTCCGCGAGCCGGGTGAAGTCGGTCACGTCCAACGTCTCGCCGCGGGCTTGGGGATCCAGGCCGGCCGCTACTGCGGCAGCGCTGGCGGCAGTCGATGATCCCACCAGCCCGGCCAAGGCCGAGCGCAACATCTTGCGCCGCTGAGCGAATGCCGCATCGATGACTGCGAACACCTGGTCACGGGTCGCTGTGGTCGCTGGCGGAAGGCGGCGGTTGATCGCCACCAGGCCAGATTCGACGTTCGGCACTGGCCAGAAGACTGTCGGCGACACTATCCCGGCCTTGGTAGCTGTGGCGTACCAGGCGACTTTGACCGACGGCACACCATAGGTTTTCGATCCTGGACTGGCCGCCAGCCGGTCGGCCACTTCGGCCTGCACCAGAACCAGACCGTGGGTCCAACTGTGGAAAGTTGCCAGCAGGTGCAACAGGACCGGCACCGCGACGTTGTACGGAAGATTGGCTACCACAGCGGTCGGCGGTTCCGGCAGGGCATCGACCTGCAATGCGTCGGCGTTGACCACCGTCAGCGCAGCCAAGCGTTCGGGCAGCCGCGCGCCGACCGTTTCAGGCAGCTGAGCGGCCAGTACGTCATCGATCTCGATCGCGATCACCCGGCGCGCGGCCTGCAATAGGCCGAGGGTCAGTGACCCCAGTCCCGGCCCAACCTCGAGGACGGTGTCGACCTCAGTCACCTGTGCTGCAGCGACGATCCTTCGTATGGTGTTGGCGTCGGTGACGAAGTTCTGCCCGCGCTGCTTGCTCGGCCGCAGTCCCAACTGGCTCGCCAGCTCGCGTACCGCGCTGGGATCGAGCAGCCCATCGGGCACCGGGCTAACGCAACCCCAGCTTCGACGAACACGCCGGCCAGGAACCCCAACCCGCGGCGGCCTGGAGCTTCTTGGCTATGCGAATCTGCTCTTCGCGGCTGGCCTGGTGCGGGTAGCCGTCACCCCCGTAGGCGCGCCATGTGCTCAGGCTGAACTGCAGACCGCCGTAGTAGCCATTGCCGGTGTTGATCGACCAGTTGCCACCGGATTCGCATTGTGCAAGCCTGTCCCAGACACTGCCCGACGGCGTGCTCGAGGAGCTGGAGCCCGAGCTGGACCCACTGCTCTTCTTCCTCACCGTCGCCGTCTTGGTGCCGACCAGGATGACTTCAGTTACCGGCTTCTTGAGCAACTTAGATTTGATCTTGGTGCGCCGGACGAGTTCCCCGTTGTGCCGGACTAGTTTGTAGGTCACTGCGCGGACGCCGCTGACACCCTCCCTGTCGATCTTGGTGACACCCTTGTTCAACGTGCTCGTCTTCTTGCGCGTGGTGTCGTGGTCCACCTTGACCTTTTTGGTCTTGGTCTTGATGTCGACGCGGGTGAAGGTGAACTTTGCGCCGTCGACCAGGCGGGCATTCGGACTGGCGCTCAACTTGTCGTCATGGTCGACCGTGATCTTGGCTTCGGCCAAGGCATCGTCGAGTGTCTGGCCGGTGGTGCTGACCGTACGCTTCTTGCCGGCATCAACGATGACGACCGTCTTTTCTGTGGCAATGAGGATGGCCAGGCCTTGGCGGCCGATGCTCGAGCTGCGGCTCGTTGACAGCTCGGCGCCGGTGAGGTCGACGGTGAGGGCAGTGAGGGCCTCATCGACGGTTGTTGCGGTGGTCCAGATGGTCTGCTCGACACCATCAATAGTGAAGGTGACTTCCCGCCCGAACTTGACGGCGACCCGAGTGCCGTCTGCTACTTCCGCCTCGAGGCTTGGAGCCACTACATCGTGGGTGTTGACGTCGATGCCCTCACTCTTCAGCAGAGCGCCCACGGTGTCGGCGCTGGTGCGCACCTGACTGGTCTGCCCGTCAACTGAAAGGGTCACGGATTTGTTGAGATTCGCGTAGCCGAAGGTTGTTCCAGCCAAGGCGATCGTGGTCGCTCCAGCGGCAACCACAGGGATGATCTTCCGCACAACATTCCCCCGAGATGGTCCGGTCGGTGATCTGGACCTGGTGTGTTTGCGGGCCGGTGTCAGCCCAAGTTGTCACGAAATCATAACGGAGTAACACCCATTCCGTCGAAATTTGAGACCCGAACGGCCGCTGGCCTACCAGGCGCCGCGGTGAATGACCTCAGGTTGAGATTTCCGTGCCCGGTGGGTCGGCGACCCCATAGCGGGCGCCGGAGCTGGGTACCCGAGGCTGATCACGCCGACGCTCAGCTGGCTCGATGGCACGCCGAACGCTTCACGTATGGCCGGGATCCGATCAGCAGGGATGCCAAAGAAGCAGGCGCCGAGGTCGTGGTCGACCGCGGACAGCAGTGCGGCCATGGATGCCATTCCGGCGTCGACAAACCAGTATGGTGCGGACCATCGCGCCGGATCGCGATCGGTCCAGCCTTTGTCAACCTCGGCGTAGCGATCGAGGTAGGCCTCTTCGCTGGTCCAGACAGTGATCAGGACCGGCGCGGTACGCATGCCCCGAAGCCAGCGGCTGTCGTCATCAGCGGCGATGCGCCAGAAGGTTTCGCGCTCAGTGGCCATGCTCAGCACCAAGAGCGAGACACCCTGGGTGAACCCGGCGGAGGGGGCACGCCGCGCCGCTTGCAGGATGGCTTCGAGCGCGTCGGCTGGCACAGACCGAGTTGCGTCGTAGCAGCGGATCATGCGGCGCCGGCGTAACACCTCCGCGAACTGCATCGGTTACCAACTCCCGCCGAAGGCGACATCCGCATTGTCGCTGAGCGCCCGGCACATACGCTCCAGCTCGACGCCACGGGTGGTAGCAAGGAAGCGGGCCGTGTGCGGGATGAGATAAGACGCGTTCGGCCTGCCTCGCAGCGGCATCGGGGTGAGGTAGGGCGCGTCGGTCTCCACGAGCACCCGATCCAAAGGCGCTACGGCCAATGCAGCCCGAAGCTGATCATTGGCCTTGAACGTGACGGTGCCAGCAAAGGAAAGGTGAGCCCCGCGATCCAGGCAGGCTCGGGCGAACTGATCATCGCCGGAGAAGCAGTGCATCACCACCCGCGCGGGCCAGCCCTCGGCATCGAGCACATCAAGAATGTCGTGGTGGGCCTCGCGATCATGGACGATGAGGGTCCTGCCAAAGGCGTGGGCGAGAGCGATGTGCGCGGCAAATGCATCCCGCTGCACTGCTCGACTGGCAGCATCGGTTGTCCTGAAATAGTCCAGTCCGGTCTCTCCAACTGCCCTGACGCGCGGATGTTGGGCCAACGCCTCCACCAACTCGAGGCCTGATAGCAGCTCAGGGCCCATCCGGGCGGCATCGTTCGGGTGGATCGCGACACCGGCGATCACTGATGGCCAGCGCTCAGCAGCCTGGACTGCCCAGCGGCAACCTTCGGGATCACAGCCAATCTGCACGATTCTGGTGACGCCGACCTCAGCGGCCAGGCGGACGGCCTCTTCGGGGTCGAGACCAGATTGGGTGTGGGTGGAGTCGAGGTGACAATGCGAGTCCACTACAGGTGCCGGCAGCGGTTCAGGCAGGTCAGGCAGCTCCACGCGCCAACTGTTGCATCCCCTGGTTCTGCATCATCATCAGTGGGTCATTTCCCCCTCAGACGCGGCCGTGTCGGGCCGGGAGTGTTGCATCTTCAGGGCGAGCTCATACAGAGCGTTCTTCGCCACTCCCTGCTGCCGCGCCACGTGGGCTACCGCGGCCCTCAGCTTCATCCCGCCAGCGGCCAGCCCGAGCGCCTCCTCGGCGGCAGAATGCAGATCTGTGGTCGGCTGGGTCGCAGCTCCGACTACCAGGGTTACCTCTCCTCGCACATCCGATGCCGCCCACTCCGAAAGCTCTTGCAGCGTGCCCCGGCGGACTTCTTCATAGGTCTTGGTGAGCTCCCGGCAGACCGCGCCGCGGCGATCGCCTCCAAACGCGAGCGCCATCGCTGACAGGGTTGCCGCGGCCCGGTGGGGAGCCTCGAAGAAGATCATGGTCCGGGGCTCGGACGCCAGCTGACCAAGCCGCCGCGCCCGCTCGGCGGCCTTGCGCGGCAGAAAACCTTCAAAACAAAAGCGATCAACCGGCAGGCCGGAAACGGCCAAAGCGGTCAGCACCGCTGAGGGACCAGGCACCGCGGTAACCCGGAATCCGCTTGCCACTGCGGCTGTGACGATGCGATAGCCCGGATCAGACACTGACGGCATCCCTGAGTCGCTGACGACGAGGACTCGAGCTCCCTCCCCGAGGAGGCGGACCAGTTCGTCGGTGCGCCTCCTCTCGTTTCCTTCGAAGTACGACATGATCCGGGCGGTGGTCACGACCCCGAGGCGTTCCAGCAGCCGGCGCAATCGGCGCGTGTCCTCGGCCGCAATCACGTCGGCATCCGTCAGCTCCGCCACCAGCCGCGGCGAAGCGTCTCTGACGTCGCCGATCGGCGTCGCCGCGAGCACGACGACCCCAGCCAAGCGATGCTCCGCCACTGCGTCAGCCTTGCAGACCAGCTTGTCGACAAGGAAGGCCGGTGATGGCACCAGCTGGCTCAGTTCGGCGGCGCGCGATCTCCGACGGTCGCAGCTGGTACACCTACGATGGGCGAGTGACGCGCCAGGTCCTGGAGGCTGAAGCGGGGTTCGTCGGGCCAGCCGCTGCAGTCGCTCCAGGCTCGTCTGCACCGCGCGTCCTTCCGGAACGACCGATCAATCCGCCAACGACGATCGAGCGGCTGCGCGTCGCTATGCCCAGCGACCGCCTGAACGGCTGGATCGTGACATTGATCATCGGTGCGATCGCCTTCGTGATCCGTGTCGTCAACCTCGGCTATCCCAACAAGCTGGTCTTCGACGAGACCTACTACGCCAAGGACGCCTATTCGCTGCTGAAGTTCGGCTACGAGCGCAACTGGCCGAGCGACGCCAACTCCAAGATCATCACCGGCGACGTCGACCTGATGCAGGACACCGCCGCCTTCATCGTGCATCCTCAGCTCGGCAAGTGGTTGATCGCCGGCGGCGAGTATCTGTTCGGCATGAACTCGTTCGGCTGGCGGTTTGCCTCGTTGGTGTTCGGGACGCTACTGATCATGGTCACCATCAGGTTGGTACGTCGAGTCTCCAGGTCGACCCTGATCGGTGGCCTCGCCGGAATCCTGCTCACCTTCGATGGCCTGGAATTCGTCATGTCGCGTACCGCGCTGCTTGACATCTTCCTGGCCTTCTTTCTGGTAGCCGCGGTTGCCTGCCTCACTGCGGATCGCGATTGGTTCCGAAACCGCCTGGCGCGCCATCTGGAGCAGCGTGAGATCCCCGACCTCGGTGCTCACTTCGGCCCGGCTCTCGCGTTGCGACCGTGGCGCATCGCCGCTGGGATCTGCTTCGGCTTGGCCCTCGGCAGCAAGTGGAACGCGCTGTACCCGCTTGCCGCATTTGCCCTGCTTTCGCTGGCGTGGGATGTGGGAGCGCGAAGTCTGGCTGGGGCTGGCAGACGCGCGAAGTGGGCGATCCTGCGAGATGGAATTCCCGCTTTCTTCACTTTGGTCGTCGTCAGCCTGGTGGTCTATGTCGGTACCTGGGCCAGCTGGTTGCTGACCAGTGGAGGTTACGACCGCGATTGGGGTGCGCAGAATCCTGAGCACGCCACAGTGAAAGTGCTTGGCGCGCCACTCGCGTCGCTGTTGCACTACCAGTACGACATCTGGAACTTCCACACCGGCGACTTCATCAACCAAGCTCAACACACCTACCGAGCCGATCCCGCCGGCTGGCTGATCGTGGCTCGACCTATCGGGATCGACGCCGTGAACAGCATCCAGCCAGGAACCGACGGCTGCGTCGGACCTGACAACTGCATTCGAGTGATCAGCGGGGTGGGAACACCTGCACTCTGGTGGGTTGCGGTGTTCGCACTGGTGGCTGCGTCGATCTTGTGGATAGGAGGCCGGGATTGGCGTTTCGGCATTCCGGTCGTCGGCGTGCTGAGCAGCTGGTTGCCCTGGTTTGCCTTTCAATCGCGTCCGCTGTTCTTCTTCTACGCGATCTCGATCATCCCGTTCTCGGTAATGGCCATTGCGCTGTGTGCCGGATGGATTCTGGGTGACGCGCGTGCCGGAGACCGCCGCATGGTCGGTGCCATTGTCATCGGCGCATTCGTTGCTCTGGTGGCCGCCAACTTTGCCTACATCTACCCGATCCTCACTGACGAGCTCTTGCCTTATCCCCAGTGGTTGTCGCGCATGTGGTTCCGGACCTGGATCTGACCTTGGAGATCCTCGATCCATGATCATCGGAACCGACTGAGGAGATCTCTGCCGTGATCGCCGGGACCTCCGGCAGCGGGAAGTCCATTCCCCTAGAGTGGTGTGCTGACTTCGCATAACGGGGGACGACTCGCCACCGCGCCTTGCGGGGGTGATGGTGAAGGAGGGTCGATGGAACAGCCGCGTGATCAGATGCGGTTCTCAATCATCGTCCCGGCGTACAACGAAGCGGCTTACCTGGGCCGCGCGCTGGACTCGTTGCTGCATCAGGATTACACCGGCAGATACGAGGTCATCGTCGTTGACAACAACAGCACCGACGGCACGGCGGCTATCGCTGCCCAGTACGGCGTATCCGTCGTCACGGAACCTCAGCAGGGGGTTTGCGCGGCGCGACAGCGTGGAGTCGATTGCGCCAAGGGCGAGATCATCATCTCTACCGATGCCGACACCACCCAACCGGCCGACTGGCTGCGAACCATCGATGCTCGCTTCACCGCATCAGACGGGGTCGTCGCCGTGGCCGGGCCCTGCCGCTACCAAGATCCGTCATGGTGGGCCGAGGCTTATCCGAAATTGCTCTTCGGGTTGGTAGCCAAGATCTATGCACTGACGGGATTCGTGTTCTATGTCAGTGCTACCAACATCGCATTTCGGCGCACCGCATTCCCCGGCTATGACCTCAGACTCACCCAGGGTGGGGATGAGCTCGACCTGGTACGACGTCTGCGGCGACGAGGCCATGTGGGCTGGGAGCGACAGAATGTCGTGACCACCTCGGCTCGCCGATTGCAGCGAGGGCTGCTCTACAACATCTTCGTCAGTTTCTTCGTGTATTACCTGCTGGCGTACTGGTTCAACAGGCTGTCGCAACGGCAGACCTTCGGGATGGCACCGGCGTTCCGGCAGGAGCGCCGGCGCTCCCTCCCGCTGCTCTGGGTGAGCCGCCGGGTGGTGCTGGGGATCTTGGTCGTCGGACTCACCTCGCTTGGTTTCGCCACGGGGGCCGGCGACGCGGCGGTGGACAGTTTGGCCCTGCTCTGGAATGGTCCATGAGCCGACTGAGGGAAGCGGCGCAGGCCACGGCGGTTGGTGTTTCCGCGCTCGCGGCGGCGGCGTACTTGACTGCCTTTCGGCCTCGCTCGCAGGTCTTTGGCTCGTTCCCGTACGGGGCGAAGACCGAGGAGAGAGTCGTCGCCCTCAGCTTCGATGACGGGCCCAACGAGCCCTACACCTCGCGGCTGCTCGACACACTGGACAAGTACGACGTAAAGGCGACGTTCTTCCAGGTCGGGCGCTGCGCGCAACGCTTTCCCTCCTGCACCCGGCGGGTCGTGCAGAGTGGCCACGTGCTGGGCAACCACAGCTACAGCCACTCGTTCAGCAGCTATCTCAAGCAGCCGCGCCAGGAGATCGAGATCAACCTCTCCCAGGACGTGTTCTATTCGATCACCGGTCTAACGCCTGCGCTCTATCGCCCGCCATGGCTTTGCCACTGGCCGTGGCTGCTGCGGAGTCTGCAGCATCACGACCTCCAGGTGGTGTCGGGGACTTTCGCCCATCCCTTGGAGATCATCCAGCCGGCCGCCGCCAAACTGACCGATTCGGCCGTCAAGCTCACCCGGCCCGGAACAATCTTGATCTTCCACGATGGCCAGGAAGCACGCGGTGGGCCGCGCGAACAGACCGTGGCAGCCATTGGCCCGCTGATCGATCGACTACGCGATTGCGGTTATCGCTTCACCACCGTCGATCAGTTGCTTGGCATCAGCGCATACGCATCCTGATGCCCTCGCTGATAGTCAACCCGGCGGCGCGATCACCGCGGAGCCCAATCGGGATTGCGGCCGAACCCGATCAGCAGGTCGGCCTGCGGATCGCCACTCGTGGCCGACTCCGGCCTGGCAGCTATCGACCCAGAGGAGCGCATGATCTCCTCGCTGTTGCGAAACCACTTCGTCACCGCTGCCACCAGCTCTGGGTCAAGGGTGCGCTGCTGTCCAGTAGCGACGGACAGATCCCAGGCATGGATCAGGTGGTCCGCGGTTAGCTGACTGATGTACTCCGCGATGTCCTCTTCACCATAAGAAAGGTGCACCTTGCCACCCGCTGGCAACCTCTCCGCGACTGCCGCGAGAGCTTCGTCGGCCGCCGCGAGCGCTGATGCCTTCGGGTCCGCTCCCAGCAGATCACCGTCGAACGCATCTCCCACTTCTGCAATGGTCTTGCCCTCGACCAACGGCTTGGTCCAGCGATCCTCGCTGACGACATGATTCACCAGCAGACGCACGTCCCACTCGGCGCATGGTGTCGGCCTCGACCAATCGTCAGACACGTTCGAAACTGTGTCCTTCCAGAATTCAACGCTGCGGCGGTACGTGTCCCCTAGCGCCATCGCTCCCCCCAAAATTTGTCTCTCGATCTCAGCGTGCTCGCTCGTTTCTGATACGTCCAGCCCACTTGCCGAAACCCTTGACGATCGTCACGGCTGTTGCCTGATGTCGCAAAGTGGGTGGTTTCGACCACAATGAGTTCATGGCGATCCGGCGCAGCCGGGAGCGGCGACCCTCAGTGATGGACATGATGGACGGGGCGCTGTTCGCCTTCGCCGGCTTGGCGACGATCTGGCTGGCCTACTTGGTGTTTCGGGCCAGCATCCGGCCCGGCTGGCCAATGCTGCTGCTGATCGTGTTCTGGGTACTTCTGACCTATCTGTTGCTGCCCCGGCTGCACCGCATTCTGACCCGGCTCTATGTCCCCGGCTACTTCATTGGCCGAGCCCGAACCAGTGACGGCCTGCTCGGGGACCCGGTCAACCTCGCGCTGCGCGGTCATGAGGCGCAGGTTCATGCAGCCATGACGCGAGCCGGCTGGATTCGGGCTGACGACCTGAGCCTGACCAGCGGGCTGCGGATCTTGAAGTCGACGCTCAGCCGGCGCAGCTATGGCGAGGCGCCAGTCAGCCCCCTGCATCTCTTCGATCGACAGCAAGATTTCGCCTACCAACAAGAGGTTGCGGGCAGTCCGTCCAAGCGGCACCACGTGCGGTTCTGGCGTTGTCCTGAGGGTTGGATGCTGCCCGGAGGGTACGCCGTCGACTGGCTCGCAGCCGGAACCTACGACAAGAGTGTCGGGCTGTCGTTGTTCACCCTGCAGGTGACCCACAAGATCGAAGAGAACACCGACGTCGAGCGCGACTACATCATCGCGACGGTGAGCGACGCGTCGCCGGAAGTCGAGGTGGAGGTGATCGAAAACTTCTCCACCGGTTATCACAGCCGCAACGGCGGCGGTGATTTGATCATCACTGACGGCAACCTGCCGATCATCGACGTACGACCTATCGAGGTGCCTGAGGCCGCCGTAGTTGCACATACCGACAGCCGCGACAAGCGACCAGTACAGACCGTCTTCGGGGCCGGGGTGGCATTCTTACGCGGATTGTTCTACGTGCCCATTGCGCTGCTGCTCTTCTTCGTGCCCACCCAGTACATCCAGGGGGTGGATGTCGAGGGGGGCCGTTGGGCGATGATTGTGGCGGGAACCGTCGTCGCCTTGATCGCATTCGTCGACATCGGACTGGCGGTTGCCGTTTTCGTTGGCCGCAATTGGGCCCGGATTGTGCTGATGCTCTCCTGCGTGCTGACGACGACCATTGCCTTCGTCGGCAATGCCAATGGATCCGAAGTTGTCACTTTGGCCACCAGCTTGCCAACCGTGGGCATCAACATCATGGTCTTGCTTGCCTTGACCAGCCACCGGGCTCGCGCGTACGCCATCCGGGGCCGGCACCTTCCTAAGCACATCGCTGGGCGGCCGTACGCGCAGGCAGCTATCCCATCCTGAGAGGCTGGATCACTCCGACCGGTGAGAGTGCCTGCGAGTCGATCGGCGTCAATGATCTGACCATGACACAGTGCATGTGAATCGGTCGTGGTTATCTCTGGAGAGGCGGAACGCTTCTGATGACCGAAAGCAGTGGTGTCCTGCTGCGCCGCATCACCGGCGTGTTATTCCTCATTGGCGCTCTCGCCTTTGCCACCGCGGCAACCATCCTGTCGGCGACGTTCGACTGGCCGGACATCCTCCGGGAACCTGCTGATGTTGTGCTCACCAGGTTCGCGTCGGGAGGCCCGAGCCTGGTCTGGACCTGGTTCGCGACGGCCTGGACGTACGCCATCCTCATTGTCCCGATCTTGCTCCTGCCCACCGCGCTCGGCCGCCGTGACGACGTCGCGCTGTGGGTGGCAAGTTTCGCCGGCGCAATATCGGCCGTGCTTGCGCTGATCGGCTTTCTGCGCTGGGTCTTCGTGGTGCCGCCACTGGCGCAGCTGTATCAAGACGCCGATGCCGTCAATCGAACCGCCTTGGCGGCGGCGTGGCTCGCCCAGCACCAGTTCGGCGGGGCACTTCTCGGGGAGCACCTTGGGCAGTTGCTCGGGATCGGCTGGTCGGTGACCGTCAGCATCATTGTTCTCCGCAGCCGGGTGTTGCCACGCTGGCTTGGGGTGCTGGGCTTGATTGTCAGCGCGCTCTACTTTTTCAATCAGGGAGACATCCTGGCGACGGCCCTCCCCGGTTTTCCGGTATTCGATCTTGCAGGCTTGATCGGAAGCAGCGGCTGGGGGCTTTGGGTGGCTGCCCTCGGCGTCACGCTCTTGTTTCGCCCGAAGGCGAGACCGTCTGACGCCTAAGTTCAGAGCGCGCCAGACGTCTTCCAGCCGCACGTCTGCATCACAACCGTCAAAACGTACCCGTCCCAGCCGCGCGCTTCGGGCCTACTGGCCGACACGCCCATCAATACGCTCGCGTAGGAGATCGGCATGGCCGTTGTGGCGGGCGTACTCTTCGATCATGTGAACCAGAAGCTCCCGCAGGGAGATGGGCTCACCCGCGCCATCTCGTCCAACGAAGTTGAGATCGGTCTCGTGGGCGAACTGCTCGGCAAAGGCAACCTCGTCACGCCATGCGGCCCACGCCTCATCGACGATTGCTTGATCGGCCACCGCCCCGTCGAAGTCACCGTCGGGCTCGTTTTCGGACTGGTAGCGATTGGGGACGTCCTGGCCAGCGAACCGTTGCCGGAACCACTTACGCTCCACTTCGGCCATGTGCCGCAGCAGACCGAGCAAGGACAGCGTTGACGGCTCGACCGAACGGCGAGCGAGCTGATTGGCGTCCAGCCCCTGGCACTTCAGCTGCAACGTGAGCCGCTGAGCGCGCAGGTATTCGACCAACGTGGCACGTTCGTCACCGAGCGAGGTGCCCCCCTCGCGAGGGTCAGATTCCGGATCAATGAACCTGTCGGCACGATGCTGTGGCTTGGTCACGGCACCATGATCTACCGCACGCTGGTTTGGATTTCCGCAGACCATTCCAGCTGCACTCCCATCGAGCGCAGCAGGCGCTGAAAGTCAGCGAGCAAGGTCGGCGTGCCGCGTACGGTACGGGGGCTCACCCGATGCTCTATGCAGAATGCGGCCAGTGCGCCAGCGGCCTCACCGACGTTCCATTCCACCGGATGCAACCGATAGCAGCCATTGGCGACATGGGTGACGCCCAGGCACTTGCCGGCTGCCAGCAGGTTGTCCAGTCTCTGCGGGAGCAAGGCACCCAGCGGGATCTGAAACGGGTAGGTCGGGAGGTCGAGGTATCCGCGTCCTGCCGTGCTCGGATGAAGGTCGATCCGGTACGAGCCCACACCGACGGCATCCGGGAAATCTGCGGCGCGATCGGCACCTGGGCGAGCTTCCACTCCTATGTGCGTTTCCAACACAGTGAATTCGGCGGCGATTCGACGGCTCTCCCGGACGTACGCGTTCGCCGCCAAGCCCTCTTGGGTGCCCAACACCTCCGGACAGAGCCTGAGCCCTGGATATCCAGTTCCACCATCCAGGCGCGGCGCCTCTGTCTGCAACCACCGCACAAAGCAAAGAGACAACTGGCGCGCCTGGTGCAGCGCGTCTCGCCGCTCCGCCTCCGTAACCCCGATCAGCGGCGTCAGCCAGTAGTCGATCTGGGGCCAATTGAGGAGGGTCACGTCTGAAAGATCATCGGCGTAGTGGCCGCCGTACCGGATCCGGCGAAACGTCCACAGATCCTGTTCACCGGTATCTGAGAACAGGTGTCGGCTCAATGGTCTGCCGGTCTCTGGTTCCTGGGTCGTCCAGCCCAGTTGAGGTCCCGGCCAGAAGTCGGCACGGTAGCTCTGCCAGAACTTATAATTCTCCGGCTGGTCGATGGTGTGGTCCTCGCCTGGTCGCCACTCCAGGGCGGCACACCAGGTGATCGCCTGCTGGTCCATGGGATCCGCTGGGCCTGGCAACGCATGAGGCTCACCGGTCCATCCGGCCGACTCGGCACCCATGACAAACTCGTAGCCGGCCAGCGGCAGCACGTTCCCTTCCTCAGTGGCGTCGAGGACGTAGCGAGCGGTGAGCATCAGCTGGTCGCCAGTGCGCAGATCCTCGAAACTGACACCCGCGACATGATCACCCGTCCGCTCGACGCTCACTGGTCGATGACGTATCAGGCAGCGGAGCCGGCCTACAGCTTGAAGCGGGCGCAGCAGATCCTCGAGCACTTCACGAAAGACTTCGGGCTCGGCGCTCAAATTGCTCACCCGGGCTGCGCCGGGATTGAACAGCGGATCGCGTCTGGCCGTTTCGGTCAGACGTCGCGTCTGCTTGTAACGCGTCCGAACCGCTTCTCGCAGTTGCCGGTATCGGGCAGTGGCGCCGGTCGTCTCCACCCACGGGTGCTCGTCTGGTGGTACCGCCTGGCTCGTGAGCTGGCCACCGACCCGGTCCCCGGATTCGGTCAACACGACCTGGTGCCCCAGATCGCTTGCTGCCAGGGCCGCTGCCACACCGCCGCAGCCGCCTCCCACGACCAGCACGTCACAGGAGAGTTCCATGAGCTGCTCTCGCCGAGTCAGACTTGTCGCAGCGCCGCGGCAAGATAGTCCACAAAAGCCGGACGACCCCGTCAATGTCGTCTTGGCCGCGGAAGCTGTGATCGGCCGCTCGCAACCGCGGCTCAGGTGGTGGCAGGTAACGAGTCACCTCGGCCCACTCCGTCGCCGGAGTTGGTGGCACGCTCATCTGAAATCCGGCTCCTCTCGTCTGTGCATTGCTCGGTAATCATGATCAGCTAGCCGCGCTCGCCGAGGCGTGAGGCCTGCGAGCGCGGGTGAGGAGCGCCGTTCGGACTGCGACTCCAGCGTCGGGCGAGGCGCCGAGCGCGTCCAAACCCAAAAGGGCAGCGCCGACCACCGGAGGGTCGTCGACCACGAGCAGGTTGACCCGGGGAGCGTAGGCCGCCAGACGCCCCGACACGCCTTCCATCAAAAGAGGGTGTCGCGCTGCGAGAATCCCCCCGCCCAGCACTACATCGGTTGGTTGGTCATGCAGCTCGAGCCGATTGTGGGCTGCGCGGGCGAGCAAGAACACCTCCTCCGCCAAACGCTCCACAACCGCCCTGGCAGCTCCGTCTCCTGCGGCGGCGACGCGCAAGAGCAGTGGCACCAACTCATGGAGCCGACTGCGCGGCAGGTCACCGAAGTGCAGCGCGGCAGTCACCTCCACTACGGATGCCGTGCCGAAATGGTCCATGACCGCTTCGCGTAGCGCAGTTGGCTGGCCACGGCCGTCCTCGGCCCGTACCGCGAGGAAAAGTGCTTCGGTACCCAGCGTCGCGCCGCCGCCCCAGTCGCCGGAGATGACGCCGACCGATGGAAAACGCAGCACTTCACCGGCCGCAGAGATCCCCACGCAGTTGATACCGGCGCCACAGACAACAGCGATCCGGTTGGCCGAACTGGTACCGGCGCGCAGCAGCGCGAAGGTGTCGTTGTCCAGAGATACCTCTTCCGCCCAGCCGGTGCCAGAGACTAGCTCGCGCAGCAGCTCCACCTCCCGCGGGAAATCGGCGCCAGCCAGGTAGACCGCTGCATGCTGAGCGATCGTCGAGCGAGCATCGATTCCAGCCTCGGCTGCTGCCTGGCCGACCAGGCCGGTAAGCACATCGAATGCGGCGTCGAGGCCCACCACCTGGTGGTTCGACCCCGGCCCGCGCGCGTATCCGAGCAGCTGCCCATCGTTGGATA
Organism: Propionibacteriaceae bacterium; assembly: GCA_021323255.1. Lineage (GTDB taxonomy): Bacteria > Actinomycetota > Actinomycetes > Propionibacteriales > Propionibacteriaceae > Microlunatus. The sequence goes on from JAJTCL010000011.1 coordinate 17,464, forward strand.
ACAGACAAACGTCGGTCTTGCTATTGCCACCATCGATCGCCAGAACCGCAGCGGTCACGCCGCCCACCGAAGGTGATCACGATTGGCGGCAATCAACAAATCGGTCAGCTTGTCAGCGAGGTCGTGTTGGCCGATGAGTGGGTGAGCCAACAGTGCTCGGAACACCCGTTCCCGCCCGCCGTGGATGGCGGCGGCGAGTGCCAGGTCCTCGTACGCCGAGACATGCGCAATCAGGCCGGCAAAGAGCGGATCAACCGGTGCTGCAGCCTGCGGCACCGGACCCTGTTTGCCGACCTCTGCCGGCACCTCGACGACCGCGTGA
>JAJTCL010000245.1 GCA_021323255.1 Propionibacteriaceae bacterium
GGTCACCTGGTCAGCCTACTGTGTTCAATTGCTCGCTCCGTGTTTGATGCTCGCTCCGCTCGCTGAGGATTGCGCTTGGAAGCCACTGCCTTCCTCACTCGTTCGCAGACGGAGAAGCGTTGACTGCACTCTCGCTCGTCCAGGCAGCGACGCGCGATCCTGGTCGCGCGGATCGCGTTTTGGTGTCCGCCTACTTCGTCGTCGCTGGCAGACCATGAAGCGTGTCTGCTTCCTCCGTCTACGTTGCTCGCTCCGCTCGCTGAGGCCGGCGCTTGTTGGCCGCGGCCTTCCTCGCTCCCTCGCAGGCAAAAGCGTGTCTGCTCGCTCGCTCGTCAGGACAGCGGCGCGCCAGCCTGGCTCAGCACGGCGGCGCGCGATCCGGGAGTCGCATTTGAGTCCGCGCACGATTGCGGCGCGAACGAGCGACAGCCGCCTCCATCACACCACGTCGCGGCGCCGAAAGATCAGTAATGATCCCATGACGACAAGGGTGAGCAGCAGCGCCCAGTAGACCAAGCCGTGGGTGAAGCTCACTTCGCGCTCGACCAGCTCAACGAGGACCCCGTCCGGCGTCACCTTCTTCACCGGCACGGAGTAGGTGTAACCCCGATCAACGATTGCCGCAAGATTGCCTTCGGGCGTCCACGGGGTGATGCGCTGTGCCCATGCTTGGGAGCCCCCATAGCCCCAGCCGTGTGGCGAGTCAGAAGACCGATGCAGAAGCCGAGGACCGCCAGCGCTATGACAGGCAGAACGCTGCGCGCTCCGAGGCTGGCCAGTTCCGGGAAGGACTCGACGCCAGAGCCATGCAGGTGGGCCAGCGTGAGGGCGGCGCCTAAGACGAGTGCCGCCCCAAGTGTGCCCAGCAGGGCTGCAAATCCAGCCACGGTCAGCAATTTCGCCCAGAAGACCTGCCCCCGCCGCGGAACGAACGTCAGCCAGCTCGTGATCGAGCCGGAACTGTATTCGGCGCCGATGAAGCTGGCGGCGACGGTGAAGCTCACCAGGGCCAGGAGGAGAGTCGACAACTTGAGCGCCGCGCTGGCTGTCTCCTTGAACGGAGTTGCGTCCCCGGTGAACTCGGCCAGCACTGGCTCGGGAATGACGCACTCGGCTGGCGGCGCACCTGTGTCCCGGCACTCCCGCTCCCACTGCTCGTGGCTGGTAAGCCAATCCTGGTGGACCTGTTGATACGTCCGCTCTGCTGCCGCGAGTTCTTCTCCAGTCGGGGGTGAGAGGACGTCGTTGACCACCAGCTGATACCCGGCGAGCCCCAGCAGCAGCGCGATCATCGCCATTCCGGTGAGCCGTCGGCTCAGCAGCCTGGTGGCCTCGGCCCAGATCAACCGGGTCACGGACGGCCGCCCCAATCCGGCAGCTCTGGCTGACGAAGCCGCTCCGGCCGATGTTGCTGCTGTGCTGGCCGACGCTGGCGCGGTTGTGGTGGTGGGCGTCGCGCCGGTTGCCGTCGTAGTTCCTGACGGGCGGCCAGATGCTGCCCGGCAGTCAAGTTCAAGAACACCGACTCGAGGTCGGCCTGAATCGGGGTGAGCTCAGATACGTACAGGCCTTGTTCGGCCAGCAGCCTAGTAATGACCGCAAGGTCGAGCTTGTGATTGGCCAGGCTCACCTTGAGAATCCGGTTCTGGAGTGGCTCGATGGTGAAGCCGGCCGCAGTGAGTACCTCCGTGGCCCGCAGATGGTCCGACACTCCAACACGCGCTGCTAGGTGCCCGTCCGAGGCGAGGATCTGATTGACGTCTCCCTCGGCCAGCAGCCTGCCACGGCCGATGATCGTCACGGTGTCGGCGATTTGTTGTACCTCAGCGAGAATGTGGCTGGAGACGAGCACTGTCTTTCCTCTCCGGGCCAACCCTCGCATCATGTCGCGGATCTGGTAAATGCCGGCAGGATCGAGACCATTGGTCGGCTCGTCGAAGATCAACAGGTCAGGGTCTTTGAGCAACGTCGCGGCTATCGCAAGGCGCTGTTTCATGCCAAGTGAGTAGTTGCGGTATTTGTCGCGGCCCGCCAGTCCCACTTCGTCGAGCACCGCGGCAACTCGTCGGCGCGGTGCACCGATGGCTTTGGCCAGCAGTTTCAGGTTCTTCTGCCCGGAGAACCCCGGAAAGAACCTGGGCTGCTCGACGATGGCACCCACCCGGCCGATCACCTCATCAATGGCCAGCGGCACCTCATGATCAAAAATTCGGATGTGGCCGGCGTCTGCGGCGACCAGCCCGAGAAGCATTCGGATCGTGGTTGTTTTGCCCGAGCCGTTGGGACCGAGGAAGCCGTGGATTCCGCCGACCGGCACGCGTAAGTCCAGCCCGTCGACCGCGGCTTGTTTGCCGGTCCTGGTGCGGTACACCTTGCGCAGGCCGTACGCCTCGACGGCATAGTCGACGATAGGCGGCGCTAGGACGGCACGCCGAGGAGCCCCGGCGGCCGGCCTGAGCTCATCAGGCGGCGCCAACTGCAACCCTGTGCTGGGTGGAGTCGGGTGCCGAACGGATATCCGGGGACTGGACGTAGTCCTCAAAGGCCAGGTAGCGCTTCAGGTGCGGTCGGACCGCCTGCGCGACCTCGGTCAGCTCGAGGTGCCCGCCCAGTTCCGCGGTCATGGACGTCACGCCTACACCGGTCAATCCACACGGGATGATCTGGTCGAACCAGGCAAGATCTGGATCGACGTTGAGCGCAAAGCCATGCATGGTGGTGCCGGCCGCGACGCGCACCCCGATCGCGGCGATCTTGCGTTCGATCCGCTGGGCGTCGGCTGCCAGCCAGACACCAGAGCGCCCGCGGATCCGACCGGTGCGCAAACCATATTCAGCGAGCACCGCGATCAAGGCTTCTTCAAGTCGTCGTACGTAGTCAACGACGAGGACAGATTCGGGCAGCCGCACGATCGGGTAGCCCACAAGCTGACCCGGCCCGTGCCAGGTGATCTTGCCTCCCCGATCGACGTCGATCACCGGCGTGCCGTCCAGGGGGCGTTCCTGGGGCTCGGTGCGCTTGCCTGCGGTGTAGACGCTGGCGTGCTCCAGCAGTAAGACGGTGTCCGGCCGGGACCCACCGGATACTTCGGCATGGATGGCGCGCTGCAGGTCCCACGCCGCCTGGTAGTCGACATGCTCGCTACCCAGCCCGAGATCGAGGAAGGCCAGTGGCATGGCGCTGAGTCTAATGTCGTACTCATGGCCAACGACGTGCCGGAGGTCCTCTGGACGCCAGAGCCGGCGACTGCCCGGGCCAGCTCGCTCGCGAAGTTCGCGCGATTCGTCCGGGAGCGGCGCGGCGTTGCCGTCGACGAGCTCGACTACGCGACGCTGCACGCCTGGTCGGTCAGTGACCTGGATGGGTTTTGGTCCGCTGCCGCGGAGTTTCTTGGGGTCCGCTTCCAGACTCGCCCGACGGCGACGTTGGCTTCCGCAACGATGCCCGGAGCCGAGTGGTTTCCAGGCTCCACGCTCAACTACGCCGAGCATGCGCTGGCGGCCGGCTCGGGCCGCCGCAACGACGACCTTGCCTTGGTGTTCGTCCGCGAGGACGGGTTGGACAGGCTGCTTACCTACGGCGAGCTGCGAGACCTGGTCGGGAGGGTACGGGGAGGGCTGTTGCGGCTCGGCATCGGCCGCGGCGACCGGGTGGTGGCCGTCTTGCCCAACTGTGTCGAGGCGGTGGCGGCCTTCCTGGCCGTCGCCAGCCTGGGGGCGACCTGGTCGTCGTGCTCACCGGACTTTGGCACACGCGCCCTGCGGGATCGATTCGCGCAGCTGGAACCGTCGGTCCTGATCACCGTCGACGGCTACCGCTATGGCGGGAAGGCCTTCGACGTACGGGATCGCGTCCGGACACTGTGTCAGCAGATACCGAGCCTGCGCACGACAGTGCTGGTGCCCTACCTCGACGCTGCCGCCCAGCTGGATGGTGCATCGAGCTGGGCGGAGCTGACAACCGAGGCTGGTCCACTTGAATACGACGCCGTGCCGTTCGACCATCCGCTCTGGGTCTTGTATTCCTCGGGTACCACGGGGCTCCCCAAGGGGATCGTGCACGGGCACGGCGGAATCATCGTCGAGCATTTGAAGACGAGCCGACTCCATCACGACCTCGGCCCTGGCGAGCGGTTCTTCTGGTTCACGACCACCGGCTGGATGATGTGGAACCTGCTCGTCTCCGGTTTGCTCACTGGCGCCACTGTCATTCTGTACGACGGCCACCCGGGTCACCCCGATCTCGAAACATTGTGGAGGGTCGCAGAAAAGCACCACGTCAGCTATTTCGGCGTCTCAGCGCCGTATATCCACGCCTGTCGCAAGGCCGGCCTTCGCCCGGTCGACCAGTTCGACCTGTCGAAGGTTCGGGCGGTCGGTTCGACGGGCGCGCCGTTGTCGCCCGAAGGCTTCCGGTGGGTTGCCGAGGCCGTCGGCAAGCACATCCAGATCTGCTCGATGTCCGGCGGAACCGACCTGTGCACGGCCTTCCTGGAGTCGGCGCCGACGGTGCCGGTGTGGCTGGGGGAACTGTCATGTGCTGCGCTGGGCGCCTCCGTTGTCGCATACGACAGCGACGGCGTGGAGGTTGTCGACGAGGTCGGCGAGCTGGTGCTGACGAAGCCGATGCCATCCATGCCGGTTTCCTTCTGGAACGACCCCGACGGCTCGCGGCTACGAGCCGCCTACTTCGACGACTACCCCGGAGTGTGGCGGCACGGCGACTGGGTGCGCCGAGCGTCTCGAGGTTCCTACGTCATCTACGGACGTAGTGATTCGACGCTCAAACGTGGCGGCGTCAGGATGGGAACGGCTGATTTCTATGCGGTAGTCGAAGGCCACGAGCAGGTCATCGACTCACTCGTCATCGACACCAGTGAGCTCGGCGCCCCGACTGAGGGCGAGCTGTTGTGTTTCCTCGTGCTGGCACCGGGCGCCACCTTGGAGGAGGTGGCATCGCAACTGAAGGAGTCGCTGCGTACGGAACTTTCGCCTCGACATGTGCCCGACCGATTCCTCGTGGTCCAAGCGATACCACGCACCCTCAACGGCAAAAAGTGCGAGGTACCGGTGAAGCGCATCCTCGCAGGCGTCGACCCGGATCAGGCAGTCAGCCGTGATGCGCTGCAGAACCCGGAATCGCTGGGCATCTTCATCGACTTGGCTGGTCGCTGACCCTCGCCCACGCGTGTGCGGTTGCGAGCAGCTCAAAATGCTTGTGACTACTCCGACGAGCTCCGCGACAACCGCGTGCCGGGGGCGTGGAGCGGCGGGGTGGGGCCACCCTCCCCCTCGGCCATCGCCTCCATGACCTCGAGCA
>JAJTCL010000012.1 GCA_021323255.1 Propionibacteriaceae bacterium
GTATGACGGCCGCCGCCATGCCGAGAGCCCCGAACAGTGGGAACGCGACATATACCGGCGTGAAGAGCTCGATCGGATGGACTATCGACTGCTCGTCGTCACCTCGCGCGGAATCTACAACGAGCCGCAACGCACGCTCGAACGCGTACGTGACGCGCTGCGCGAGCGCGATGTCCGGGTGCCGACGCGGTTCAAGAACGACTGGCGGCGCCACTTCCCAACGAGGGCGTGATCGGCACACTTCAGCCGACTGCCGTTTTCGTCGCTTGTGATCACAAACGACCCGAGCCGGAGCCGCACCACAAGCATCCGGATACTTGTGATCACAAACGACCCATCTGAGGGCCGTCAGCGACGCCAGATCTGCACGTCCTGCGGCTTGCCGCCTTTGACCGGGGGATCGCTCTGCTGCCAGATGCGACGCCAGCTCGATGCTGGCGGCTCGGGCACCTCAGCAGAACCTCGCTGGGTCTGCCACCACGAGGCGGCGTCCTCGGCCAGCAGTTGCTTGACCGCCTCGAAGATCCGGGGGGCGAAGTCAGTGGACGTCTCACCAGGTCGGGACCTGATCGGCGGTCCATACCGTACGCCCACCCGCGGACGCCCCGGTAGGGGCCAGTTGCTGCCCCGCGGCATCGCTGCGTACGTACCCAGGATTCCGACTGGAATGACCGGGACCTGACATGCAATTGCTATCTCCGCTGCGTCCATCCGAAACGGGCCGACGAACCCGTCGCGTGAACGAGTGCCTTCCGGAAAGATCACCACGGTCCAGCCGTCGGCCAGCAACCGGGCTGAAGTGCTGGCGAGCACATCGCCACTGTGTTGCATCGGGAAGGTGCTGAACGCCATCGCTGACGCGCTCGACCGGAGCCAATTGTTGAAGAAGTAGTCCCCCGCCACCGCCACCGCTGTGCGGCGACGACGTGTGGCCGGCAAAGTTGACAGCAGTACCGCGGTGTCGAGGTGCGAAGCGTGATTCGCCACGATCAAGGCTGGGCCATCCAGCTGGCGGAGCTCATCGAGCCCGTAGACCTCGACGGACAGCTCTGTCCGCATCACATTCTTGACGCCGACCACCTGGACACACTCCCTCAGCGCGCGTACCGGAGCCGTGCGTGCCCAGCCGGTCCGTCTGGCAGGCCGACCACTCCTCATTTGATGTCGACCAGGACCGGCGGCGGACTGTGCAGGTAGCTGATCGAGGGGGTTCGACCCACCGTCGATGCCACGATCTCTAGGGCGTCAGCGAGGGTGGAGGCAGCGCGAAAGCCCATCCGTGCCGCGCTCTCGCGATCGGCCCCGACCCACACGATATCGCTGCAGTGTCGTTGGGCGGCTGCCGTCTGGTACCACAGGTACATCGGATGTACACCGTGGAACGCATGACCGGTGCGGTAGAGGTGGACGTACCACGAGTCGTTGGCAAACTTCTCCTCATAGTCCGCGGCGATCCGTTCGGGGCTGGTCGTGATGGTCAGCACATCTGTGAAGAAATCCACATAGGAGGGATGGTGCAGCGGCGAGAACTCCGCGTACAGCGGGTGGTACAAGATCAAAGCGCCACCCGGCCGGACAAACGGAGTACCGGTGTGCGAGCTGAAGCCAGCAGCGAGCCCGCTCCACGCAGCAAGAATCGGGTTGGTCACCGAGTCGACGCTGTAGGGGATGTGCGCGCCCACCCCAAGAACCCCCACATCTGCTGCCGCTGAGACCTCGACGCGCTGCTGAGCCATGATCTGGGCCTGGCTGGCTCGTTGGACAGCAGCCGGCGACCCAGCGGTCACCAATGTGGCGTGATAGTTACCCTCGGCGCGGTTCATCAGCCGACGTCGCGCCCGCTGCGGACTCCATTCCAGACCCCGGCGCATGCCGAACCAGGTTGCCCTGTCTTTGAGGCTCCATTCCCACTCACGGTGGCCCAGGAACTCAACGGGTGGGGCGAGAACGTCGTTGTCGAGGACCGCATCGATCTCAAAGATGGGTATCGCTGACGTCACCAGGTCAGCAATCTGGGCTGCGACGTCGTTTCCCGGACCCTGCGGACCCGACAGCTGGCCGATGGTAGCCGTCGAGCCAAGTCCGGCGGCGATCGCTGCCGCACCTGGAGGTGGGCCGGCGACCAAGTGCACGAAGATCAGCAGGTCGGAGGAAGCAGCCCGCGCATTCACTGCGATCTCCGCCGTTACCGTGGTTCCGATCTTGGCAAGATTGTCGGTATCTTCGGCATCGTGGTTGGCCAGCAGGCCATCAACGTAGAAAGACCGGAAGACACGTTCGCCGACGAGGTATTGCAGTTCTTCAGACGTCATCCGGCGATTCAGACCGTTCGCGCTGACCAGAGCAACATTGTCCACTCCGGCAGCGGCAGCCCGCGACAATACGGCTTCGATCACCTTGCCGCGGATGTCAGGTCGCCGCATTCTGGGCGTCGGCGTTCCGATGTCATCAAAGGCGATCGTCAGCCGCATCTCCGGCTTCAGCAGCGCTAGGAGCGGCGCGGAATCCAGCGGCGTATCAAGTGCGGCATTGATCGCCTCGCCGAGGTCAGGCACCCTTGCCAGCGACTCCGCTGGGTAGATCACCCGCGTTCCGAGTGGGAACTTCTCCAGCTGAAAACGATCTCCGTCGGGTACCAGCAGCGGCGGAGTACGATCGTCGACCTCGAGGACAAAACCAGGTCGGCCCATTTACCAACCTCCTTACGTCGGCAGCGCCCAGCGCGGCGTGATCGGTTTGATCTTCCACTCCACGACGGACCACTGGTTGCGATGAGCAGCCCGCATCAGCGGGATGTCGGGGCTGACTGCTACTGCATTGCCCACGGATTCCAGCATCGGCAGATCGGAGTGGGAATCGGCGTACGCGAAACTACGGTCCAGGTCGACGTTGTGGGAGGTCGCGTAGTGCTTGAGCCAGGCAGCTCGAGATTCCCCCACCAACGGCGGCGCGCTGAGAAAACCGGTGCAGCGGCCCTCGTCGTCAACACCAAGCTCGGCTGCGACGATGACGTCGAACAGTTGCTGAATCGGCCGGGTGAGCGGCCGTACCACTCCAGTGATCAAGATCGTGGTATGTCCAGCGGCACGATGTTCCCGGATCCGGCGCACCGCCTCAGGCGAGAGCCTGCTCAAGATGTGGGGAGCCATGGATGTGTCGATGAATCGCTCCAGGGCCGCCAGGTCAGCACCTCGGTAGCGCCGGTAGACCGCACGCAAGAAGGTGCCGCGGTCCCGTTGTTCAGCGCGAAGATACGACGGAAGGCGTCGCACGACCCGGCCGACTTCGGCGAGCTGACGGGTGCGTGACAGCTCCGGCAGTCGAGCCCAGAGATATTGCTCGATCACGTTGGTGGACATGATCGTGCCGTCCAGGTCGAAGATCGCCACCGCAGTAGCACCAGCGGCGTCCTTGGCCAGATCTTTCATCGTGGTTGGCCGGTTGCCGCGCTTACTGCGGATGGCCTCCATCCGGCGTACCGGGGCCGTGATGGATGGACAATGCACCTCCTGGATGTAGGTCTTCCAGTCGAAGACCGCGGTGTCGAAGGCGAAGGCAGCTTGATCATCGGGATGGAGCGCGCGCGTGAGAGCAAAGGTGTTGTCATCCACAAAATGCAACTCGGACTGCGCATACTCCTTGTAGAGCGTGTGATAGCGCCGTACAAAATCCAGCCGTACCCGAGTGCGATCCAGATCCTTGGCGATCTTGCGGGTTCGGTCAGAGCGCGGCATCTGAGCCAACACGCGCTCCGCAAGCTTGTGAGCCCGGTCTGAGGTGGACAGCAGCCGTTCGATTGACGAGGCGCCGGGAAATGTCCATTGCGGCAGCCGGGCCGCCCCGCGCGGACCGCCCTCGAAGGGGTGCTCCAGAAAGTAGGCGCGGATGTAGGTGTAGAGATCTTTGAATGTCAGCGGATTCCGGGCGCCCGAGTTGACGTGGTAATACTCCGGTTCTCCGATCTCGGGCCGGGTGGCGCACACCGCGAGGATGGCATTCACCACGTGATCACACGGCACGATGTCGACGACCGCTTCCGGCGTCGCGGGGAACTCCGGAAGCTCGCCGCGTCCGTACGCCAAGATCAACGGCTCCGCCATCTTGAAGCCTTCGATCCAGCCTGGATACGGATGCAACCACGACGACTCGACGATCGCCGGCCGCACGATCGAGACGTACACACCCTGGCCGACATCGGTGACTACGCGTTCGCCAAGGGCCTTGGTGAAGGTGTAGACGTCGGTCCATCCCAGCGAACGAGCCCGCTCGGTGCCGGCCTTGACGAGCTCCGCCTGCACCCACTCGATGCGGCGTCGCTCGGTGTCGGCGGCGGTGGTCAGGAACCCGGCCTGGCGGTGTTCGCGCTCAGCGTCCTCGCGGAGCCTCGCAAGCTGGGCCGAGGTACGCGACTCCTCCTCGATCAGATCCCGCATGGCAATACCAGCGGCAGTCTCGGCGTCGTAATCGATGTCGTGAGCGTGCGGCGCCTCGAGGATGGCGCCACGCCGCCGGCCAGCCGTATATGCGGTAGAGATGTGCACGTAATGCGGGATCCTGCGCAGCTGCCCCGACTCGTCAGCGACCGCCTCCAGCATTCGGTCCAGCAGAGCCTTGGTGCCGATCACGTTAGTGGTGAAGGCCTGATCAATCGGAGGATCGAAGGAGACGTCGCCCGCACAGTGCACCACGATGTCAAGATCGCTCGGCAGTTGCGGAACGTTAGGCAGATCGCCCTCGATGACCTCGACTCTGGTATCCAGCAGCTCCGCCGGGCCTCCAGCGGCCTTCCGAAGGTCGTTGAAGATCGACTTTTTGACGACGGCGATCATCCGTTCCCGGGCACTTGCAGAGCCCTTGCGACGGACCAGGACTGACGGCCTGGTCTCGGGCAGCTCGGTCAGGATTTTCCACAGCAGCTGCTCGCCGATGAATCCTGTCACGCCAGTCATCACAATCTTCTTCCCGGCTAACAGGTCGCGCAGCCGGCCATCGAGCCGTTGGACGGAGAGGTCGGAGTCGGCGGGCGCGGCGGTCATGTGTCGTAGCTCCCTGTGGTGCTGCCCAGCTGCGCGGCCAGGAGGGCCTCCTCGAGGGTGAAGCGGCCAACGTAGAGCGCGGTGCCAATGATGGCACCTTCCACCCCGACCGAGACCATCTCCTTGAGGGCCAAGATGTCTTCGATGGTGGAGATGCCGCCGCTGGCGACCACCGGCCGGTCGGTCTCCTCGCATACCTGATGGAGCAGCTGGAGGTTCGGTCCGCGAAGCATGCCGTCAGCGGATACGTCGGTGACCACGAATCGGGCGCAGCCAGCGCGGTCCAGCCGATGCAGTGTCTCGTAGAGATCGCCGCCCTCCCGAGTCCAGCCACGAGCGGCGAGCTTGCTGCCTTTGACATCCAGACCGATGGCGATCCGCTCCTGGTAGAGGTCAATTACCTCCTCACACCACTCGGGGCGCTCCAGCGCGGCGGTACCGATGTTCACTCGAGCGCACCCGGTTCCGAGTGCCCGCTCCAAAGAGTCGTCATCGCGAATGCCGCCAGACAGCTCGACATTCAGCCGGAGGTGTGCGATGAGCTCGGCCACGATCTCGGCATTGTTGCCACGGCCGAAGGCGGCATCCAAGTCGACCAGGTGAATCCACTCGGCGCCGGCATTTTGCCAGCGTTGGGCAGCAGCGCGGGGGTCCCCGAACCTTTTCTCCGAACCTGCCTGACCCTGGACCAGCTGCACCGCCTGTCCTGCCGCGATGTCGACCGCAGGCAAGAGTACGAGCCGGTCAGCCCGAGCGCGGTGTGAGGTACTTGCCGCATGCACCAGATGACCCTATCGCCAGCGACCAGCAGTACAGCGCGCTCCCAAGGCAGGGCACTACCCCGTGTTCAATTGCTCGCTCCGCTCGCTGCGGATCGCCCTTGGAAGCCGCCGACTTCGTCGTCCCTCGCAGACGAAAGGCGTGTCCGCTCTCGCTCCTCCTCATCACGGCGGCGGACGATCCGGACGCTTGGACTTCGGCAGCTTCGCCACGATCAAGTCGTAGGAGGTGTCGATCAGATCCTGCATCTCATCAGGCGGGATCGTTCCGTCGAGGGCAAAGGTGTTCCAGCCGTGTTGGCCGATATAGGCCATCTTGGTCGCAGCGCCCTGATAGCGGTCGATCAACAGATCGGCAGCTTCACGGTCACCACACTTCAGGCCAATGGTCGTCTGATCTTCACTAGGGCCCAGGAAAGCAAAGATCTTGTCGCCAACCTTGGCGACGATGTCACCCTCCCACGGCTCGTCCTGCCAGGCGCCTGGTTTGGCGAGGCAGTAGTCCAGCCATCGCGATACGCTCACCATTCGGTCAGGATCCACCCTCACAACGTTGCTACCCAATTGGTGATCAGGTGCGCGCCGGCGTCGCCGGACTTCTCTGGGTGGAACTGGGTGGACCAGAGCGGGCCGTCCTCTACCGCGGCCACGAAGCGGTCGCCGCAATGTTCTGTCCACGTGACGCAGTCCGGGAAAGTCGAGGGCAGCGTACGTACCCCGTAGCTGTGCACGAAATAGAAGCGCTGGGCTTCTATGCCTGCGAAGAGTTGGCTGCCGCTGGCCGCTTCGATCAGGTTCCAGCCCATATGCGGGAGTCGCTCGGCGTGCAGTTTTTCCACCAGCCCCGGCCAGATGCCGCACCCCTTGGTGCGTACCCCGTGCTCGATGCCAGTCTCGAACAACACCTGATGGCCGACGCAGATGGCAAGTGTCGGTCGTCCACTGGCACGACGGGCGGCAATGATCTCTGGCCCGCCAACCGCGGCCAAACCTGACATACACGCCGCAAACGCACCCACGCCGGGTACCACCAGGCCGTCGGCATCGGTCGCGAGCCGCGCATCGCTGCTCACCGAGACGTTTACGCCTGCTCGGGCGATCGCTCGCTCAGCCGAGCGGATGTTGCCTGATCCGTAGTCGAGGACGACAACGGTCGTCACAGGGTTCCTTTGGTGCTTGGTATGTCGTCTATCCGTGGATCGAAGGCAATCGCATCGCGGAGGGCACGGGCCAGCGCCTTGAACTGGCATTCCACGATGTGGTGCGGGTCCCGACCCGACAGCACTGTCAGGTGCAGACAGATCTGGGCGTGGAAAGCAAGCGTTTCCATGATGTGCCGGGTCAGGGAGCCTGAATATGGAATGCTGGCTGCGCCCCCGGCGACGCCCTGGGAACCACCGATCAGCACATATTCCTGGCCGGTCGGCTCCCCAGTGTGGACACAGTAGGGTCGGCCCGAGACGTCGACCACCGCCTGGGCAAGGGCCTCATCCAGTGGCACCAGTGCATTCCCGAACCGCCGAATCCCGCTCTTGTCGCCCAGTGCCGAACGAATGGCCTGGCCGAGCACGATCGCAGTGTCCTCGACAGTGTGGTGGGCGTCGATGTGCAGGTCACCGGCGCCCTCAACCTCGAGGTCGATCAGCGAGTGCCTGGCGAAAGCCGTCAGCATGTGGTCGAAGAACCCCACCCCGGTCGAGATCTGGGCGCGCCCCGTGCCGTCGAGATCGAGGCTGACCCTGACTTTCGACTCGGAGGTCTGCCGTTCCAGGGTGGCCGTTCGCTGGTGGCTCATGGGGTCTCCTTGTGGATTTCGTTTCCGAGTACGGCGGCAAACGCGTCCTTGAAAGTCTGCATCTCAGCCGGCGTACCGGCTGACACTCGCAGCCAGCCGTCGGGTCCGGTTTCCCGGATCAGCACCCCGCGGTCGAGCAACGCCTGCCAAACCGCGTGGCGGTCGGTGAACCGCCCGAAGAGTACGAAGTTGGCGTCTGATTCAGCAACCTGCAGCCCTCGGGCGGCCAACCAAGTCGCCAGGTCATCGCGAGCCTGCCGGAGCTGATCAACCGTCGCCAGCATCTCTGGCGCGTGCGCTAGTGCAACCCTCGCCGCGGCCTGGGTGAGCGCCGAAAGGTGATAGGGCAGCCGGACGATACGGAGTGCTTCGATGAATGCGGGAGCCGCCGCCAGGTAGCCCAGCCGACCTGCCGCGAAAGCGAAGGCCTTGGACATGGTCCGACTGACCGCAAGCCGCGGATAGTCCGGCAGTAGCTGCAGCGCGCTCGGAGTACCCTTCCGGGCGAACTCGTAGTAGGCCTCGTCGACGACCACTACACCGGGAGCAACATCACAGATGGCCTGGATCGTCGGCAGACCGACCGCGGTGCCGGTCGGATTGTTCGGGCTGGTGATCAGGACAACCGACGGCCGGACTTCCAGGACCGCCGTGACTGCACCTTCCGGGTCGATGGTGAAATCGTCGCGGCGGGGAGCAGTGCACCATTCGCTGTGCGTGTCGCGCGCATACTCCGGGTACATGGAGTAGGTCGGAGCGAACGAGAGCACCCGCCGGCCCGGACCGGCGAACGCCAGCAGCACATGCAACATCACCTCGTTGCTGCCATTGGCGGCCCAGATCTGCTCGGCGGTCAGCCCGTAGCCGAGGTAGCGAGCCAGGTCACCACGCAGGGCCAGCGCGTCACGCTCTGGATAGCGGTTCATCGAACGGCCGGCTTCGGCAACAGCCGCGGCGATTTCGTTGATCACCTGCTCGCTCGGCGGATACGGGTTCTCGTTGACGTTCAAGCAGACTGCGACATCGAGCTGAGGCGCTCCGTACGGCATCTGTCCAACCAGCTCAGGGCGGAGTGGCAGCTCCTCGAGCGCTGGACTCGCGGTGGACCCCGACATCAGCGGGCACGTGTCGACGGGAAGAACCTGCGGGCGATGGCCGCGCCGTGAGCCGGTAAGTCCTCGGCATCTGCGAACACCTCCACCTTGCGGGCGACTTCGGCGAAGGCAGCTTGGCTGTAGCTGACGACGTGCATCATCTTGAGGAAGCTCCGTACATTCAGGCCCGAGGAGTGGCAGGCGCAGCCGCCCGTCGGCAGCACATGGGTGCTGCCCGCGCAGTAGTCACCCAGCGAAACCGGCGACCACGGACCGAGAAAGACCGCTCCCGCATTGGTGATCATGGACGCCACATGCTCCGAGTTTGCGGTTTGGATCTCTAGATGTTCCGCTGCGTACCCGTTGGCCACCTCGATGCCTTGCTCGATGTCGTCCACCATGATGATCGCCGACTGGCGACCGGCCAACGATTGAGCGATCCGCTCGACGTGCTTGGTGGACGGCACCTGGGCGGCCAGTTCGGCCTGGGTGCCCTCCGCGAGCTCATCGGAGTCGGTGATCAACACCGCAGCGGCGAGCGGATCGTGCTCTGCCTGGGAGATGAGGTCCGCGGCCACATGGACCGGATCCGCCGTGCTATCCGCCAGTACCGCGATCTCAGTCGGCCCGGCTTCGGCGTCGATACTGACGCGGCCTTTGAGCAGCCGCTTCGCCGCGACGACGTAGATGTTGCCTGGTCCGGTGATCAAGTCGACCTGGCGGCAGAGATCGGACACTCCATAGGCGAACATCGCGATCGCCTGCGCTCCCCCGACGGCATAGACCTCATCAACACCGAGGATGTGGCAGAGCGCGAGGATGTTGGGATGCGGCAATCCGCCGAACTCGATTTGCGGCGGCGAGGCGAGCGCGATGGAGGGTACGCCGGCGACCTTGGCTGGGACGACATTCATGATCACGCTGGAAGCCAACGGCGCCAACCCGCCGGGCACGTACAAGCCGACGCGGCTGACCGGAATCATTCGTCGGCGCACCATCGCGCCGGGCGCCACGCTGACCTCGCCGCCACTGTCACCAAACTCAGTCTCGCTGACCCGGCGCCGGCGCTCGATTGCCGTCGCAAAGGCCTTCCGCAGGTCAGGATGGAGCTGGGCGGCAGCGGTTTCCAAGGCCGTGCTGGGGACCCGGAATGTGTGGGGAAGCACTCGATCGAAACGGACCGAGTAGTCCGCCAGTGCAGCCGCTCCGCGACGCGCAACATCCTCACAGAGCGGCCGAACGATCTCAGTGGCGGCGGCCACATCGAAATCAGCCCTGGGCACAATGTCGGCGTAGTCAAGCCGCTCGCCGGCCGCGCGCCGGCCGCGAAGATTGATCACCCGAAGCACGCCGCGATTCTACGGCCCAGGCGTCGGGTGCCGACTCTGATAATCAACGGCTGGTCCGGGCGGGGAGATTAATATCATCCGTCGGAGCGCGCCGTGGTTAGGGAGGTTCGTGGAAGAGCCACTACCGGAACGCGCCGCCATCGTCAAAGCCGCGATCGGCATTGGCCTTTATGCGATGGCGTTTGGCGCCTCCTTCGGAGCGATCTCTGTGGGTTCCGGACTGACGCTGGCCCAGACCATGGTGCTGAGCTTGGTGATGTTCACCGGGGCATCGCAGTTCGCCTTCGTCGGGGTGGCAACCGCAGGCGGCTCGCCCCTGGCAGCAGTACCGGCGAGCCTGCTGCTGGGGGTACGCAACGCCTTCTATGGCGTACCGCTTTCGGAGATCCTGCACCCCCGTGGTTTAGCCAGATTCTGGACCGCCCACTTCGTGATCGACGAGACCACGGCGATGGCGGTGACCCAAGCCACCCCGCGCGCCCAGCGGTACGCATTCTGGGCCACGGGCCTGATCTTGTTCTTACTCTGGCAGCTCGGCAGCCTGTCCGGTGCCCTCATCGGCCGCGCCGTCAACCCCAGTGACGTAGGGCTGGATGCTGCTGCGCCGGCCGTTTTCCTGGCCCTGCTGTGGCCTGCGCTACGACGCCCGGAAGCGCGGTGGGTGGCGCTGGGTGGCGCCGCGGTCGCCCTTGCCTTGGTGCCTTTGACGCCGCCCGGTATCCCAGTTGTTGCCGCGGCGGCGGTAGCGCTTGTCTTCGGGCTACGCCCGAGTGGTGGGAACGATGAGCAGGCTCCCGATCGGGAACCCACGTGACAGCACTGTGGCTGGCACTACTCGTCTCGGCGGTCGGCTCGTACCTTCTCAAGCTTGCCGGGGTCTCGCTACCCGAGTCGATCTTGAACCATCCCAAGGTGCAACGAGTTGCCCAGCTGCTGCCGGTTGCGATGTTGTCAGCGCTGGTGGCAGTAGAGCTCTTCGATAAAGGCGGCCGCTATGCGGTGGACTGGCGCACCCTGGCCGGGGTTGCTGCCGGCGTGGTCGCTTTGCTGCTGCGGCGCGGTTTCCTCGCAGTGTTCCTGATCGCGATTGCGGTCACCGCCCTGCTACGCCTGGTTACCTGACCGCCGTCGGCGAAGCAGCGGGCGCGGCTCTTGCTCATCGCGGCCTAGAGAGGAGCCCAGTAGTACCGGGATGACGGCGAAGAACGGCCAGGTGAGCAGTGATGCGTAAGCTCGCAAGGTGAGCGGTATCGGCACCAGGTCTCCTGGCTGAGCTGCGGCCAGGCGAACAGAAAAATCACCCGGTCCAAGCCGGTAACCGACCAACCAGCACGTCAGGGCCGCGGCGGTGGCGCACACCAACACAACGAGCACCACGGTCCAGCCGAGATCACCAAGCCATCGCCAAGCCGCGATGCCGATCAGCAGCCCGGCCACCAGGCCGATTGCGCAGAACCATGCGTCGCCGGCGATGAACTGGCTCAGGCCCCGTTCGGACGTGGTGGCCGAGCCGCCGCTGCTCAGCTCGTACGCAGGGGGCTTCACGATCAGCCACCAGACCACCCCGGCAACGGCACCCAGGCCGAGTGAGGCAGCTGCGAAGCCGATCAGGCGGCCGGCGGGCCGCCTGGTGCCGCGGGTCGGAGTTGGAGTGGATTCATTCAGGACGCCAGACACGAGGCACCTAGCAAGGCCTTGAGATCGGCCATCAGCGGCGGCGATGGGGTTACTCTCAGCCGCTCGTCGAGTTTCATGATTGTCGTCTTGTCCGCGGACCGCAGTCGCAGCCGTACCTCGGTCATACCCGGATGCGCCGCGAGCACCTCACGGAGCTGTTGCACCACCTGCGGCGTACACCGGGCCGCTGACAAGGTGATGACCACTGGCTCACTTCTCACGTCAGTGATGTCAGGCAAGCTGAGTTCAGAGGCGTTCAGCGAAACCACATCGTCCTCGACCTTCACCCTGCCCTTGATCTTGACCACGGTATCGGTGGCGAGCACGGTGGACACCATCTCGTACGCCTTGGGGAAAAGCAGAACCTCAATCGACGCCTCCAGGTCTTCGACCGTGATCACCGCCCAGATGTCTCCGCGCCGAGTGGTTTTGCGGGTGATGTTGGTGATCATGCCAGCGATGGTCACGGTGCTTTCCCGGGGACCGTCCTCGGCGAGCAGTTCGCCGATGCCGATGTCGCGCTCCGCAGTCAGGATGTGCTCCAGACCCTGCAGCGGATGATCACTGACGTAGAGGCCGAGCATCTCGCGCTCGAATGCCAGCTTGGTCCGCTTGTCCCAGTCGGGCAGGTCGGGAACGCTGCCTGTCAGCACCGGGTCAGTGTCGGCCATCTCACCGAAAAGATCATCCTGGCCGTTGGCCTCGTTCCGCTTGAGGTCAAGCACCCCGTCCACTGCCGCCTCGTAGACGCTCATCAAGGCACGCCGGGAATGCCCCATCGACTCGAAGGCTCCCGCCTTGATCAATGACTCGATGACCCGCTTGTTGCACACCACCAGCGGCACCTGGTCCAAGAAGCCGTGGAAGTTCACGGCCTTGCCAGATGCCTCCCGGGCGGCGACGATTCCGTCCACCACGTTGTGCCCGACATTGCGTACCGCGGTCAGGCCGAAGCGGATGTCGGCGCCGACCGGAGTGAAGTTGGCTGCCGATTCGTTGACGTCCGGCGGCAGCACCTGAATTCCCATCCGACGGCACTCGTTGAGGTATACGGCCATCTTGTCTTTGTCGTCGGCTACCGAGGTAAGCAGTGCTGCCATGAACTCGGCAGGGAAGTTGGCCTTGAGGTAGGCCGTCCAGTACGAGACCATCCCGTACGCCGCGGTGTGCGCCTTGTTGAAGGCGTAGTCCGAGAACGGAACCAAAGTGTCCCAGAGGGCGGTGATCGCGGAGGGGGAGTAGCCGTTTGCCTGCATGCCCGCGGAGAACGGCAAGAACTCGGCGTCGAGGATCTCCTTCTTCTTCTTGCCCATGGCGCGGCGCATGTTGTCCGCCTGGCTCAGCGTGAAGCCGGCTACCTTCTGGGCGATGGCCATGACCTGCTCTTGGTAGACGATCAGGCCGTGAGTGGTGTCCAGGATCTCCGCCAGCGGTTCGGCCAACTCCGGGTGGATCGGGGTGATCTCCTGCCGCCGGTTCTTGCGGAGCGCATAGTTCGTGTGACTGTCCGCCCCCATCGGACCCGGCCGGTAGAGCGCGAGCACCGCGGAGATGTCCTCGAAGTTGTCCGGACGCATGAGGCGCAGCAACGATCGCATCGGCCCGCCGTCAAGCTGAAACACCCCCAGCGTCTCGCCCCGGCCGAGCAAGGCATACGTCGCCGGGTCGTCCAGAGGCAGGTCCTCCAGCACCAGTTGGAACCCGCGGTTGAGTGCGATGTTGGCAACGGCATCGTCGAGCACAGTGAGGTTGCGGAGGCCGAGAAAGTCCATCTTCATCAGGCCCAGCGACTCACAGGTCGGATAGTCGAACTGGGTGATGATCGCGCCGTCCTGCTCCCGGCGCATGATCGGGATGATGTCGATCAAGGGCGCGCTGGACATGATCACTCCAGCGGCATGCACGCCCCACTGCCGCTTCAGGCCTTCCAGATCTTTTGCGGTGTCTACCACTGTTTTGACGTCGGGGTCGACCTCGTATAGCGCCCGAAACTCTCCGCCCTCGCCATAGCGGGGATGTTCGCGGTCGAAGAGCTTGGCGAGCGGCACATCCTTGCCCATCACCGGCGGCGGCATCGCCTTGGTGATCTTTTCCCCGACGCCGAAGGGATAACCCAGGACACGGGAGGCATCCTTCACCGCTTGTTTGGCCTTGATCGTCCCGTAGGTGACGATCTGGCTTACCCGGTCCTCACCGTATTTCTCAGTGACGTAGCGAATCACCTCGCCGCGTCGGCGCTCGTCGAAATCGATGTCGAAGTCCGGCATCGAGACGCGGTCGGGATTGAGGAAGCGTTCGAAGATCAGTCCATGGAGGAGCGGGTCGAGATCGGTGATCCGCATTGCGTATGCGGCAATCGAGCCGGCACCAGAGCCACGCCCGGGACCGACGCGGATGCCATGTTCTTTCGCCCAATTGACGAAGTCGGCCACCACTAGGAAATATCCGGCGAAGCCCATCGAGGTGATCACGCTTGTCTCGAACTCGGCCTGCTTGCGTACCGTATCGGGAATTCCGCCGGGATAGCGCCGCTGCAGGCCGGCCTCGACCTCGTGCACGAACCAGGAATCTTCGCTCTCACCGTTCGGGCACGGGTAACGCGGCATGTAGGTGCCATTGCCAACGGTGAAGGACACCTCGCACCGCTCGGCGATCGCCAGGGTGTTGTCGCACGCCTCGGGGAGCTCTACAAACAGCGCCCGCATCTCGGCCGGTGACTTCAGGTAATAGCTATCGCCTTCGAACTTGAAGCGGTTCCCCTCGGCCATGGTTGATCCGGTCTGGACGCAGAGCAGCACCTCGTGAGCCGCCGCGTCGGATTGCTTGGCGTAATGCAGATCGTTGGTCGCGACCAGCGGCAGCTTGAGCTCTCGCGCTATCCGCAGCAGATCCTCGCGGACCCGGCGCTCGATCGTGATGCCGTGGTCCATCAGTTCCACGTAGTAGTTGCCGGCGCCGAACAGATCTCGAAACTCCGCAGCACTGGCAACAGCGTCGTGGTAGCGACCCAGCCGGAGGTAGGTCTGCACCTCTCCGCCCGGGCAGCCGGTGGTGCCGATCAGTCCGGTCGAGTACTGGGAAAGCAGCTCGCGATCAATCCGCGGCTTGTAGAAGTAACCCTCCAACGAGGCCAGCGAGCTCAACCGGAACAGGTTGTGCATGCCGGGAGTGTTCTCGGCCCACATCGTCAGGTGGGTGAAGGCGCCGCCGCCGCTGACATCGTCCGACCCACCGTCACCCCAAAGGACCCGGCGGCGCTCGGATCGGTGAGTCTTCGGGGTGAGATAGGCCTCGATGCCAACGATCGGCTTCACCGCTGAGGACCTCGACGCCTTGTAGAAGTCGTACGCTCCAAAGGTGTTGCCGTGGTCGGTGATCGCGATGGCGGGCATACCCATTTGCTCGCAGCCGGAGAACAGGTCGGCTACTCGCGCCGCCCCATCGAGCATCGAATACTCCGAGTGCACGTGGAGGTGGACGAATGAGCCGTCCCCAGGTTGCGTGCTTCCCGGCATACCTGCACCAACCTCCAAATCGAACCCATTCATTCGCGAGCCGAAGCTCGCGATGCTGCACGCGCTCCTGCCGGACGCGAAGGGGAAGCTCAGCAAGCGCCTACATTAGTCGCCTGATCTCCCCACACCAGTCTGCGACGCGCCTCTGACATTTCCGAGCGGCCGGGTGTCAGCTGCAGAGCGCCAGAACCTTCTCAAGGGTCCGAATGTTCCGGACTGTCGAGCTCACGCCAACGATGTCGCTGAACTTCTCGGCGAGCTTGCTCCTTCCAAGGCCATGTGAGTAGTTCACATAGACCTGCTGGCCGGCGAAGCGGAAAGGTTCATGATCTGCGGCGACTGCAGCCACCTTGTCGCGAGCATTCGCGGCTGGCGTCTTCATCAGGAAGGCGACCGTCACTTGGCTCGGATTGCCGTCCGGATAGGGGTTCTCGGCCAAGATCTTTTTCAGCTGTACCGGCGTCCGCACCGTGACATCGATCGGCCAACCGAAAGTCTTCTTGATGGCGTCGGAGATCTCGCGCTCCACAGTTGCCGCCTTCTTGGTCGAACTGATGATCAAGTTGCCACTGTTGATGTAGGTCCCGACATCGGTGTATCCGAGATCTTCGGCCATGGCGCGCAGCGCAGCCATGGAGATCTTGTTGTTTGGTCCTAGGTTGACACCGCGGAGGAAGGCGACGTAGGTAGCCACCTCGCCATCATTCCAGCCTTCTGTATTGCCTCGACTCCCTTGTCTGGCAAACCGAGTACGCAGTAACAGCCCAAGGGGCTCGGGTTCAGGGGGGCAGTTAGTGCGCACGCGATGCTGCCAAGCTGCAGCCACGCTGGAACGAGCTAGGCCCGACCCTTCACCACCAACTCCCGCCGCGGGCTCGGCGGCGTTGCGCCGTACCGTCAACCGTATGGAATCCGCCACAACAGCCACTGAGTCGGTCGAGGACTTCTTCGCCCGCTATACCGGCTACCTCACTGCTGGGGACATCGAGGGCCTCGCCGCCGTGTACAACTACCCGTCGCTCGCAGTGACCGCCATGGGTTGCCTCGCGATCACCGATCCTCAGCAGTCACGTGACTTCTTCACCCAAGGCCAGGACTTCTACCGCGGCCGTGGAATCCAAGGCGTACGCGCTCGCGACATTGTGACCGACATTGAGGTGCCCGGTATCTGGGTCGGCCGACTCGTACTGGAGAATCTCGATGGCAGTGGAGCACCGGTAGACCTGGAACGCAACGCCTACCAGCTCATCACCGCTGCGGACGGGCAACGGCGCATCGCCGTCTCAACCCCGCTCGACGCCTACACCCCCGAGTCGGGCGACTAGCCCCCAGCAGCCGCCGGGGACGCTGTCGCATGAAGACGACCCAGGTGACCAGGCAGCACACGACGTAGAGGGCAGTGAAGGCGATGTAGGCGCCATCACCGTGCTGCAGCGTCAGGAAGGACTGCCGGAAGGCCAGGTTGACCATGACACCGCCTAGCGCGCCGATCGCCCCAGCCAACCCGATCAAGGCACCAGCTCGGCGAATGGCGCGGTGATCAGCCTCCAGCAGATCGAGTCCAGTGCCCACCTCAAGCTGCGCCTTGGCGTGGAAGATCGCCGGAATCATCTTGACGTCGACCCGTTGCCAATCCCGCTGAAGATGAACAACATGACGAAGCCAACGATCAACAGCAGCAGTGAGTTGATCTGGGAGGCTCCCAGCACGACAAGAGCCCCGAACGCCATGGCAAGGAAATTGAAGAAGTCACCACCGAACCCTTGAAACGATCAGCCAAAGCGCCGCCGAAGGGACGGATCAGCGAGCCCAGCAACGGACCGAGGAAGGTCAGCGCCGCAGCCCTCACCGGCTGCGGGAACTGTTCGGGGAATTGCACCAGCAACACCTGACCGAACGCGAAACCGAACCCGATGAACGAGCCGAAGGTCCCGATGTAGAGCAACGACATGATCCAGGTCTGTGAATGTCGGCTGACCTCACGAATCGCGCCCTTGGCGTTGCTGTTCACGCTCAGATTGTCCATCTTCACTACTGCACCGATCGTTGCCAGGATGATCAGGGGGACGTAGATGGCAACCACGGCCCGCGGGTGCTGGGTGCCAAGAGTCGCCAATACCAGCAGGCCGACGAGTTGGACGGCCGGAACACCGAGGTTGCCGCCGCCAGCGTTGACGCCCAACGCCCAGCCCTTGAGCCGGGCTGGATAAAAGGGCGTTGATGTTGGTCATCGAGGAGGCGAAGTTGCCGCCCCCGACACCGGCGAAGAGCGACACGATCAACAGCGTGTTGAACGAGACACCAGGCTCGAGCACTATGGCGATCATGATCGACGGCACCAGCAGCAGCAGCGCAGCCTCGATCGTCCAGTTGCGGCCGCCGAACCTTCCGACAGCAAAGGTGTACGGCAATCGAAGCAGCGCGCCTACAAGGGTCGGCGCCGCTGTCAAAC
>JAJTCL010000246.1 GCA_021323255.1 Propionibacteriaceae bacterium
CGGAGGTGTAGAGGTGCCAGGAGTCGAGCAACACCCCGACATTGCCGGTCCCGATCGCCGCCACGAGCTCCATTACGCCGTCCAGGGTGTGAATGAATTCGTGTCGGAAGGCGGCACGGTAGGTCTTGGGACCGAGGAACTCGATCCCGAACCGGCACCCTTCGTCGCGTAGGACCTCCGCAATGGGTCGAAGGCGGGCAACGTGCCAGTCGAAGTTCTCTCGGAAGGGGCGCTCGTCGGAGCCGGAGGGCATGTAGGTCGCGGTCCGCGTCGCCCCGAGCGCTCGCGCCGTCGCCGCCAGACGGGGTAGCTCGCGCAGATCGGCTTCCCACTGATCGTCGTCACGCCAGGCGACGGGGAGGTTCCAGAGCGCGGGTTTCACTCCGGCTTGCGCGAACTGGTCCTGCACTGCCGCCAAACCGTGCTTGTCGACGGCCGACGCCGCCGCACGGCTATCGAAGGCGAGACCGGCAAACCCGGCGTCACGCGCGAGCGCGATTGCTTCTGATAGAGACAGACCGCGGATGCCCAGCTGATCCGGGCCAATGGTCGCGTACATCGTTCTCTATCTTGCCATCGCTGCCGCGGCGACCGGGGCGCCCGGCTGGGTCGGATCCTCCGGCAGCGAGACCACGCAATGCTCGGCCGCCGCGGTGTAGGCGGCGAGCGTCAGCTGCAGCACTCGCGCCGCGTGGTCGAATGAAGCCTGGGGCGCTGCTCCATGCTGGATGACGTCCAGAAAATGGGTAATCTCGCTGGCAAAGGTCTGCGGCAGGTCATCCGGGAATTTCGTGAACTCGACCGGTTCCGGCCAGCCATGAAGCTGGTGCACCAGCCGGGTCTTGCCGCCGGCCAGGCTGCCGTGCTCGGCGCCGACCTCGAAATGCCAGCCGCCGACCGGGCTGAACGCCCAGCTGGTGATGATCTCGCCAATGGCGCCGGAGGCGAAGCGAACCAGGAGCAGACCGGTATCTTCGGTCGTAAGCTGCTTGACCGCGAAACGGTCCATCATCGCCGTGACCTCGACCGGCCGGTCGTCGGCAAGCGCCAGCAGACGGTAGGTCGAATGCCAGCCGGTATCGATCACCTCGCCACCACCCATCCGCTGCGGATCGGCCCTCCAGGTCCAGGGGCTCTCGCCCCCACCCAGCTCCCGAGGCACGTGGCCGGTACTGAAACCGCGGTTCTGCACCGCCTCGATGGAGCGGATGATGAACGTCCGTCCCAGCGCCCCCGAGGCCAGCAGGCGGCGCGCCTCGATCAGGCTCGGTTGGAAGAGCTGGTTGTGAGCCGCCATGAACGTCGAGCCGGACTCCTGGAGCGCAGCCCGGATCGCGACCGCGTCGTCCAGTGTGGTGCACAGCGGTTTTTCGCAGAGGATCGCCTTACCGGCTCGCGCCGCAGTCAGGATCGCGTCGGTGTGCAGGTGGTGCGGCAGGCAGATGTCGACCGCATCGAGCTCGGCGTCCGCCAGCATCGTGGCGAGATCGGGATAGGTCGCCACCTCGCGGTCGTCGAACGTGCTCGCCAGTGCTCGCGTCCGCTCCGGCGAGACATCGGCGACGGCGACCACCTCGGCGCGAGGGGCATTGCTGCGCCAGGCACGGGAATGCACGTGGCCCATCCAGCCTGAACCGACGATGCCGACTTTCAGCCTGTCCACGGACTCTCCATTCTCCTCGATTCGACCTTTGGGTCACCAGTAAGTTGCCGGAGTGATCGCATGATCATGGCGTGCCAAGCTCATCGCAACTCCGGTGCCGCGATTGACAGCAGTCACCTATCTGGGATACTAATTCGAATTACTAATACGTAGCAACCATTGAGCACATTGAAGTTGGAGAGCCTGTTCGCGCGAGGCCAATAGTGATCAGGACGATGACTGATTCCCGTAATCGGAAGCGACCGACGCAGGATGACGTCGCGCGCATCGCGGGTGTCTCGCAAACCGTTGTCTCCCTGGTGCTCAACGACCGCTCGCTGGTCACCATCTCCCCTGAGACCCGGCAGCGGGTACTGACCGCGATCGACGAGCTCGGCTACGTACCCGATGGTTCGGCTCGCAGCCTGCGCACCCGGAAGACCCTCATCGTCGCCAGTCTCATCCCCGACATCACCAATCCCTTCTATCCCGCCTTCGAGCGCGGCATCCAGGATGTGGCCGACGCCAACGACTATGACCTGATCGCCTACAACACCGACGGCAACCGGGCGAAAGAGTTGCGTTGTCTGCGCTCCGTGCAGCGTGCTCGGGTCGATGGGATCATCGCCACGCCCTTCCAACTGACGGCGGAGGATTTCTCACCGCTGATCGAGAACGGCGTCCCCGTGGTCATATTCGGAGAGTTGGTCAGCGAACCCGCCAGCACTCCTCTCGACTTGATCTTGGTTGATGACTACGACGCTGCCGGCAAGCTCGTCACCTATCTGCTCGATCGCGGATACGTGCCGCTCGGCATGATTGCTGCTTCAGACGATCACGTGCGGCGTGAAGGACGCACCGCCGCCTATCGCCGGGTGCTTGCCGAATGGGCGGCACCGCAGGACGAGCTGCTAGCACGTGGTGACGACCCGACTGAAGCTGGCGGCTACGCCGCGATGCGAAAGCTGCTGGCGGGCTCGCCGCAGCCGCGGGCTGTGTTTGCCGCCAACGACATGATGGCGATGGGAGCCATGGTCGCGATCCGCGAGGCGGGCTTGCGCGTCCCGGAGGACATCGCGGTGGCTGGGTTCGACGACATCCCGGTGGCCAGGCTGCTCAATCCTCCGCTCACGACAGTTGCCCAGTTCCCGGAACGTCTCGGCCGCCGCGCCGCGGAGATGCTCTTCGAGCGGTTGAATGGCACGTTCACCGGGGCAGGCCGCCGCTTGGAGATGCCGCACGAGTTGAAAGTGCGAGTGTCCGCGTAAGTGGTGAGGATGACGACCAGTCTGCTTGTAGAGGCCACGTCCGCTAGTGCATCACCCGCTTCGTCTGGAATTCGCTTACGACGAGGATGGACCCAATCCGCAAGAGGAGGTGCCGAGCGAAAGACCCGCCTGGATTTGAAAGGGATGAACCGCGACAGCCGGTCGACCGGCATCACGTCGAGGAGGATGAGATGGTGAACAACCGGCGTTCTTTGCACTTCGCCTTTGGCTCGGGAGGGATGACCCGTCGCCAGCTGTTACGGCGCGGGGCAGCACTTGGCCTCGGTTCATCGGCACTCGGCAGCGTGCTCAGCCCCCGCGCGATCGCCTCTCAGGATCAGCCGGTCGAGCTGACGATCTGGCTGAATGGAGAACCTGGGACCGTCAATGCGGTCACCGAAATTCTCGACGAATACCTGCAGGAACACCCCAACGTCACCATCACGACCACGTTCGTCGGCAGCAGCCTCTTCAACCCGACACTGGTCCCAGCGCTCAATGCCGGCGAGGGCCCTGATGTTTGGATGGGCGGCAGCGGCCCCGGGCAACCGGCCGCCATCATCGAGGCCGGGCACGCCCTGGACCTGACGCCGTACTTCTGCGAGCTCGGCTGGAACGAGATCATCCCCGAGGGGATCGTCAACTACACCTCGTCTGACGGGAAGCTCTGGGCGGTCGGCGACGCGGTCGAAACGACCGTCATGTTCTACAACAAGGACGTCTTCGCCCAGAACGATCTGGAGGTTCCAGCCAACTGGGAAGCGATGATGGCGGCCTGCGACATCCTGGCGCAGGCCGGCTTCGCCATCCCGATCGGGCTTGGCGGCGCTGATAAATGGCCGATCTCTCACTGGCAGTCGATGCTCTGGGGTCGCTACGCCGGCCCTGAAGGCGTCGACAACGTGATGTTTGGTGACGGGCGTTGGGACGAGGAACCATTTGTGCAGGCGTCGACGAAGCTGAAGGAGCTGAACGACGCCGGCTGCTTCGGCCCCAACCCGCTGGCCGAGCTCCAAGACGACATCGAAGCCAGGTTCTGGCGCGGCGAGATTCCGATGTTCTTTACCGGTCCGTGGATCATCGGCCCGGCGGTGCAGGCCCTAGGCGACGAGATTTCCAAGTTCAGTGTGTTCCAGGTTCCATCCCCGGTTGAGGAGACTCCCATCTACCCGACCGAGGACATCGGCACGGGGTGGTACGTCAACGCCACGTACGAGCAACCCGATGTCGCCGCTGACCTGCTCGATTTCATGCTCTTCCGGGAAGAGAGCCGTCAGAAGCTGTTGGAGAGCGGCGATAGCGTGCCGGTGGGCGAACTCAACCTGGAAGGATTGGAGCTGCCGGCGCTTGTCGAGGAGATCTTTGCGCTGTCCAACGAGCACCGTGAAAACGGGACGATCCACGCCTTTCTGGACACCGTGACTCCAGCCAGCATGACCGACGTTTCCTACGACGGCTTGCAGGCGCTGCTGGCCGGTCAGATGTCGCCGGAAGAGTTCAATGCGGCAGTCCAGACCGCGTGGGAGGCGGCAAAGGCGGAGAACCAGCACCTGCGGCCCGGCGGGGTGAGCTGCGAGTAGACGGCTATCAGCTATCAGCTATCAGTTATCGGCACGCAAGGATCAGCACGCATTTAGCTGTGGAAGCAGTCCCTGGTGTGGCTACTGCTCATTGGCAACGGCTATCTCCATGAGCCGTCTCTCCAAAAGCTGATTGCCGATAACTGATGGCCGGTAGCGATTAGGAGCGCGTCGTGGCCGTGCAGCCGATTTCACAGCCTGTCGAGGGCGTCGGGGCGGCCCGTGCTGGCCGTTTCCACCTGCATCGTCACGTGCTGCAGCGGTACGTCGTCGCATACCTCTTCAT
>JAJTCL010000247.1 GCA_021323255.1 Propionibacteriaceae bacterium
CCGGCGGTCCGCTCGTCGGTCGTGCTCATGAGTACGACCTCCTTTGATCTGGTGGCGGGATGGTTGCGCCCTTGTACTCCACCGGGATGCCGCCAAGCGGGTAGTCCTTGCGCTGCGGGTAGCCGGGCCAGTCGTCGGGCATCAAGATCCGGGTCAAGGCCGGATGGCCATCGAAGATGATGCCGAACATGTCGTAGGTCTCACGTTCGTGCCAGTCGGCGGTCGGATAGGTCGCCACCACTGATGGGAGGTGCGGGTCGCTGTCGGGTACCGATACCTCCAGCCGAATTCGTCGGTTGTAGGTCATCGACTGCAAGTGATAGACCGCGTGCAGTTCGCGATCCTTGTCGGCGGGATAGTGCACCCCGGACACACTGCTGCAGAACTCAAAGCGCAGGTGAGCGTCGTCCCGGAGGTATCGGACCAGCTCTGTCAGGTGCTGTCGCGCGACATGAAAGGTGATCTCACCGCGGTGGATCACGACCTTGGTGATCACGTCGCTGAAGTTGGGAATCAACGCACCGATCCGCTCGTACACCTGATCCCACCAGCCGCCGAAGGGCGGGATGGCAGCACCCGGGAACTCCACAACACGGGTCAGCCCGCCATACCCCGAGGTATCGCCGCTGCCCTTGACGCCGAACATGCCCTTGCGGACCTGAAGCACTTCCGCAGTCGGCTCGGCGGCGGCTAATTGCGCTTCATCCTCTTCCGCCGCGGTCGCTTCGGAACTGACCGCGGGCGCCTCCTCTGTGATGGACTCCGGCTTGGTCTCGGCATCCGGCTCGGATTCGCCCTCGGGCACCGCGCCCTTGATCGGCGCCTTCTCGTCGGACTCCTCGTGTATGTGCGCTGAGCTCATCGAAGCACCTTCATCGCGCTCCTCGACAGGCTCAGGGCTCACGTCTTCCGGCTCAGAGCGCACGGTTTCTGGCTCGGGGCGCTTCGCCTGCTTGCGTGTCCGCTTCCGAGGCGGCTTGCGCGGGGTGCTGTCGGTCATCGAAGCAGGCCCTTCTGCTCAATCAGTGCGGGTGCCTCGAGTTGCCGCTGCTCCGCCTGCTGCGCTGCTTCGATCGCGTCAATGCCGATCGGAGTGTGCCGCACCTTGTCGCGCAGCTTGAACATGGCATCGACCAGCATCTCGGGCCGAGGCGGGCAGCCGGGGAGGTACATGTCGACGGGGACCACGTGATCAACTCCCTGCACGATCGCGTAGTTGTTGAACATGCCGCCCGTGCTGGCGCAGACACCCATCGCCAGCACCCACTTCGGGTTGGGCATCTGGTCATAGATCTGGCGCAGCACCGGCGCCATCTTCTGGCTCACCCGGCCCGCGACGATCATCAGGTCAGCCTGCCGGGGTGAGGCGCGGAACACTTCCTGCCCCCAGCGACCGGAGTCATAGCGCGGCGCGCCGTAGGTCATCATCTCGATGGCGCAGCAGGCCAGACCGAATGTGGCAGGCCAAAAAGCCGCGCTGCGCATATAGCCGAACAAATTCTCAACGGTGGTCAGCAGCACACCGCTGGGAAGCTTCTCCTCGAAACCCATTCAGCCAACACTCCTGCTTGTTTGCATTCTCAATCCCAATCCAGCCCACCTCGGCGCAACACGTAGAAGTAGGCAATGAAGACCGTCCCGATGAACAAGATCATTTCGACCAGCGCGAAGGTGCCCATGAGGTCAAAGGCCACCGCCCACGGATAGAGGAAAACGATTTCGATGTCGAAGACGATGAAGAGCATCGCCGTGATGTAGTACTTCACCGGGAACCGGCCGCCGCCGATAGGCTGCGGCGTCGGCTCGATGCCGCACTCGTAGGAGTCGTATTTGGCTCGGTTGTACCGCCCAGGGCCCACCAGCACGCTGGTCAGAATGGTCAGTGCGACGAACCCTGAGGCAATCGCCAGCAAGATCACGATTCCGAGGTACGGACTCACCAGCCAGCTCCCCTTCCCCAGCCATTCATGGTGCTCATGCCGCCGGTGCAATCCGGGACAACGAGTTGATCAACTTATCCATCGCGTCGCCGTCGTGGGCATCGGTCAGATTGGCGAGCAACTTCAACGTGAACCGCATCAAGGTTCGCCGGGGCAGCCCGTACGTGGTGCAGACACGCATCACCCGCGGATGACCGATCAGCTTGACGAAGGTGCGACCCAACGTGTAGTACCCGCCGAGCTCAGCCTTCAGCCTGGTCGGGTACGACTCCAGGGCCCGCTCCGCGGCCGGGCTGCCGGGGCCCCGCTGGTGTGCCTCGGTCATCGCTGCCGCCGCGATCTCTGCGGACTCCAGGGCGTACGCGATGCCTTCGCCGTTGAAGGGGTTGATCATGCCGCCGGCATCACCGACCAGCAGCAGGCCACGACCGTAATGCGGCTGGCGGTTGAATCCCATAGGGAGCGCTGCTCCCCGGACCGGGGTGATCATGTTCTCACCCCGAAAACCCCAATCCTGCGGAGTGTTCTGCAGCCAGCGCTTGAGCAGATCCTTGTAGTCGGTCTTCCCAAAGGCAGCTGAGGTGTTCAGAATCCCGAGCCCGACATTGCAGGTGCCGTCACCCATGCCGAAGATCCACCCATATCCAGGCAGCAGGGCGCTCTTGCCCGGCTTGCCCTCCCACAGCTCCAGCCAAGATTCCAGGTAGTCATCGCGGTGTCGGGGGCTGGCGTAGTAGGTGCGCACCGCGACGCCCATCGGCCGGTCCTCACGCCTGTTGAGCCCCATCGTGAGGCTCAGCCGGGTCGAGTTGCCGTCCGCGGCTACGACCATCGGGGCGGTGAATCGGCGGCCGTCCTTGGTGCGTACTCCAACGATCCGCTGGCTACCGGAGTCGATGATCGGCTCGACCACATTGCTCAGCTCATACAGCGAGGCACCGGCCGCTACCGCATGGCGGGCCAGCAGCTGATCGAAGTCGGCGCGCGGCCTCACCAAGCCGTAGCGCGGAAAGTCGGCGAGATCGGGCCACTCCAGCTGGAAGGGCCGCTCACCGCCATAGATGCGCAGGCCCTTGTTGTGAAGCCAGCCGGCCGCTTCGGAGGTATCGATGCCGAGCCGGATCAGCTGCCTGGTGCCCCGCGGAGTCAGCCCGTCGCCACAGACCTTCTCCCGGGGAAACCGGCTCTTCTCCAACAGCGAGACGCGCAAGCCGTGGCGAGCCAGGTGGGTCGCCGTGGCCGAACCGGCTGGGCCGGCACCGACCACGATCACATCGGCCTCGATAACGGGGTCGTTCGAACGGGCACCGTGGTCAGATTCCGCGTACGAGCCGAGCCCGTTCGACGTGTCTGACATGGCGTCTCCTGCAGTTTCCCGGACTTAGTGAAAAACTTCACTAAGTCATCAAGCACGAGTCTACGACTCTCACCGACATGTCGTCTTGTTGGGTGCAAAGACACTTCAGTCGAGCTACATCTCAACCCTGTAAGGAGTTCCGGCGGATTTAGGCACCGCCGACGTTGCGTAAATCTTGATCGTCCAGACGGATGTGGAAGCTCGCCGCCGGACGGATGGCCCGGAAGTAATGGGCTTCGCCGCGCTCCCAGAAGCGCTGCCACTCCGGATCGTTCCCCCGTTCGGCGTACCGGCGGGCACGAACCTGATGATCGACACCGAGGTAGACGGCAACATCGACAAGATCGGCGAGTTCCGGCCGCGCAGCGTAGACACCTTCCACGATGATCACATCAGCGGGTGGAATCATCTTCGGCGGTGCCAGCCGACCGTCATCGGCGTCCCAGTCATAGGGCTGGAACCTGGCTGACTCCCGGGCCCGCAAGGGCAGCAGGGCTTCGGCTCGTAGCCGTTCCCAATCGATCACGGCATCCACCACAGCGGCGTCCGACATCGCCTCGCGCTCTGCCGCCGCGAGCCTCGGCAGTGTGCGCCGATAGAAGTCGTCGCCCTCCACGACCGCCGCCCCAGGTCGAAGTGCCAACGCGGTGGCAAGGATTGACTTACCGGCGCAGCTCGGGCCATCAATGGCGACAACGACTGGTGCGCCGGAGGCCGCCGCCTGACGGTCGGCTATCACGTCCATGATCGACAACACCGCCGCCGAAGACCGCAGCTGCCATACCAGCAGCTGATCAGCGGTGTCGATGTCCCAGAGCTCGGCCGGCGCCAACTCCTGGGTGACCAGGCCGGGTCGCAGCGCATCGAGCAGCCGGCGCGCTGATACTCCGGCGGCACCACCAGGCCCTGCGGCTGTCAGCAACGCCTCGGCCCCGGCGGGCCGTAGTGCAAGCTGAAGCGGCTGCTCCCGGCCGTGGGCATCAACTCCGACAACCGCCAGAGTGCTCAGCCCATCTTCCAAGCGGTTGAGCAGAGTCCGCGCAGCCTGGCCGGCAAGCGGCGCATCCGCGGGCAACACGACGATGACGTCAGCGGATTCGGCCAGCGCTCGACGTACTCCGGCGATCATTGCGGCGGCCGGTCCACCGCCGGGAGGATCCTCTCTGGTGAAGATCACCGGAAGGTCAACGTCGCGCACCGAGCCGACGACCACTACCTGAAAATCCTCCGGCAGCGACGCCAGCGTGCGTTCTAGCAATGGCGTGCCGTCCACCGGCTCAGCCAGCTTATCTGGGGCGAAGCGCTGTGACGTGCCGCCAGCTAGGACTACAGCGGTGACGCGCCGCCACGAA
Organism: Propionibacteriaceae bacterium; assembly: GCA_021323255.1. Taxonomy (GTDB): domain Bacteria; phylum Actinomycetota; class Actinomycetes; order Propionibacteriales; family Propionibacteriaceae; genus Microlunatus. The sequence goes on from JAJTCL010000247.1 coordinate 4,650, forward strand.
GGATGTCTACTCGTTTGGATCACTTCCGTTGTCGCCGCAGGGGCCCGCAGGCCAACATGCTAGACGCCTCACTTCGCCGCATTGCCAGA
>JAJTCL010000248.1 GCA_021323255.1 Propionibacteriaceae bacterium
CGACTGCCTGGGGCTGATCAATGATCCTCTGGCGTTCCGCAAGTCCAAGACGATCGCAGGCGTCTATGCGGCGCTCAGCAAGTCACGATCGTCAGGGGGCAAACATGACAACAAATCCCGGCGCTACCGCGAAGGCCTGCTTAGCTGTTGCCAGCACAAGCCCCGCCACGACGTTGGTCCTGGTCTGCCCTCCTATTCGCTTAGTTCCGCTATGGTTCTGACCGCCATCTTGACCGCCATTAGTGACCGCTCTGGTGTGTTCGCTGGTGTTCGCTGCCGTCGGATTCCCTTACAGGTAAGGATTTTCGAACACTGGCGAACGGCAGCGGACGCGGTGCCGGTAACTTACAAGCAAGGGGTCACAGGTTCGAGTCCTGTTGCTCCCACGACACGACACCGAGTCAAACGTGGCGTTAGACGAACAGCGGTTCCAGCCCGAAGGCGGCGTGCAACTCCCTCATTTGATCTTCGTTGGGCCGCTGGGTAAACCGCTCGGCTGCATCGATCACCTTCGGCAACAGGTGAATGTCGCCCACACTGTTGAGGCCAGGTGTTCGCGGTTGGCTGTTGCTCACCCCACGGGCCGCGGGTGATGGCCTTGATCGTCTGCAGAGCAACGCCACGCTCGGCACAGACGGTGGCGAGTTCGGAAAACTCCGCCAGGTACGCCGCGTTCAACGACATGGGGTAGTTGTAGGGCAGCAGCACGGCGTCGAAGGGATACTGCTCGAGCGAGCGCAGGTGCTGCCTGGCCACCGTTACCCCGTGCCCGGTGACGCCGATGTAGCGCACCAGTCCTTCCGCCTGTGCCTCGATCACAGCCTCGATTGCGCCGCCGCCGGCGAACGCGGTCTCCCATTCGTCGGGATCGACCAGGTTATGCAGCTGTATCAGGTCGACATGGTCGGTACGCAGCCGCTCCAGCGAGCGTTCGATCTCCTCAAAGGCGAGGGCCCGGGTCCGCTCCCCTGTCTTGGTGGCCAGGAAGAACTCGTCACGATGGGCCTTCATCCAGGGCCCGAGCCGGAGCTCGGCGTCACCGTAACTGGCCGCGGTGTCGATGTGGTTGATCCCGTGCGCGCGGATCAACTCCATGGTCTGATCCGCCTCCTGCTGGCTGACGTTGCCGATGGCGGCGGCGCCGAAGATGACTCGCGTGCTGTCGTGACCGGTTGGACCGAAAGGCTGCTGCTGGATCATGCCGCCCATTCTGCGCTACGGCCGATCCTCGCGGCGTTCGGCCAGCAGAACAGGGATTTGTCGCTTGGTCCTCTCCTGATACCTCGCGTACGTCGGATAGGCCTCGACGGCCCGCTGCCACCAGATTTCCCGCTCCTCACCATGCAGCTCTCGCGCGGTGGCGTCGAAGCGCTCGGCACCGTCCTGCACCATCAGTGCCTCAGGATCTGCTTTGAGGTTCAGATACCACTTGGGATTCCTCGCTGCACCGCCCTTGGAGGCGACCATGGCGTACTTGCCGTCATGCTCCACCCGCATCAACGGGAATTTCCTGACTTGCCGGTCTTGCGGCCGCGGGTGGTAAAGATCACGACCGGCCGGCGGGTGCCGGCAAGCGTGTTGGCCTCCCGCCCCTCGGTGGCTTCGTAACGCTCAACCTAATCGCGTACCCACTTTTGCGAGCTTGGCGCGTAGTCCCCCGTTAGTGACACCTGGCCATCATAGATTTGCAGCGGCTGTGAGCACGGCAGCCAGTTCCCGGGGCTCATTGATCTGGTTGACCTGCAGCCACCTGATCAGGCCTGCGGAGTCCACGATGAAGCTGCCGCGCCGCGCGCACCCGGCTTGTTCGTCGAAGACGCCATACGCTCGCGCAATCGCCCCGTGCGGCCAGTGATCGCTCAGCAGATCGAACCGGAACCCTTCCGCGTCGGCGTAGGCCCGCAGGGTGTACATCGCATCGCAGGAGACAGCCAGCACGCGGGCACCCAGAGCCACGAACCGCTCATGATCATCCCGAACTGCCGCGAGCTCGTCGCGGCAGATGCTGGAGAACGCCCAAGGGTAGAAGATGATCACCGCTGGTGCACCCCGCAGGCTGCTCACCGTCAGCAATTCACCATGTTGGTTGCGAGCCGTAAAGCTCGGAGCCGGCTGACCGAGACCCACCGTCTCCGATGCGCCCGATTGGACCCGACTCACCGACGCGAGCCCCTGGGCCGTACCAGCTTGGTAGCCGTCCAATCAGAGGACACCGGCACGCTGTTGGTCAGGGCCAGGCCGGCAGTCACGGCCGCTTCGGCCAGGTCGGCGGCGTCGACATAGCCGCTCCGTCCAACCTTCGGCGTCATCAACCAGATATAGCCGGCGGAGGTGAGATCGGTCAGCGCATCGACCAGGCTGTCGACCAGGTCACCGTCACCGTCACGCCACCACAACAGCACCAGGTCGACGGCCTCCAACGCCTCTTCAATGAGCTCGCCATCGATCGCATCCTCGACCATGATCCGCACGTCGTCGTCGACGTCCTCATCCCAGCCGAGCTCCTGTACGACGAGACCGCGGGCTAGGCCAAGCTTGTCACTCAAACTCCTGGATCCCCCCGTACCGGCTGTGGAGGTCACGCAAACCTCCGCGATGTCGACCAAGAGGAGTGGCGGCCGCGGCGCGCAGAAGCGCTTTCCTCACGGCGAGAAGAGATCCCGCTCATCCCGGCGTGCCGCCTCCTTTCAGCCCTGGTCCCCACTAGCACCGAAACCATCAATTCTGTCCGGGTGAACCTCTTGGGCACAGCCTGCCAGAGGCACGCTGCCCCGCGTAACCCCACGTCGCCGTTGGAGCGCACCGCAGATCGGGCACCGCTGATCGGAGGACGAGCGAGGCGACCCGCTTTTCGTCTCGAAGCGAGGACGACGGCCGCGGACGCTCGATGTTCGCAGCGAGCGAGCGAGCGAGCCATCAAACAGAGCACGATCCGCCGCGACGCGGAGCGTCGCAGCCTAAACAGCATCTGGCCCACCGCGGGGTGCAGTTGATCATGCGGAAGTGACAGGATGGGTGTGCAACGTTGCGATCTGCACCCCAGCCCCCACCGGAGTTGGATGAGACGTAAGGAGCTTTCATGGCTACGCCAGGACCTCATCCCGCCATCACCGCTGACGGCTTGCCAAGCCAATTACCCGACATCGACCCTGATGAGACTGGCGACTGGCTCGAGTCACTGGACGGCCTGCTGCAGGAGAAAGGAAGGAACCGAGCCCGGTTCATCATGCTCAAGCTGCTTGAGCAAGCCCGAGCGCGGCAAGTAGGCCTGCCTGCGCTGCGGAGCAGCGATTACATCAACACGATTCCACCTGAAGCCGAGCCCTGGTTCCCTGGTGATGAGCACATCGAGCGCCGGATTCGTGCATTCATCCGATGGAATGCGGCGATCATGGTGAGCAAGGCCAATCGCAAGGGCCTCGAGGTCGGCGGTCACATCGCGACCTACCAGAGTGCCGCCAGCCTGTATGAGGTCGGCTTCAACCATTTCTTCCGAGGCAAGGATCATCCCGGCGGCGGTGACCACGTCTTCATCCAGGGCCATGCGTCTCCCGGTATCTATGCTCGGGCGTACCTCGAAGGACGGCTCACCACCGAACAACTGGACTCCTTCCGGCAGGAAGTCTCGCACGGACCCGGCAAGGGACTTTCCTCCTACCCACACCCCAGGCTGATGCCGCACTTCTGGGAGTTCCCGACAGTGTCCATGGGCATTGGCGCCATCAACTCGATCTACCAGGCCCGGTTCAACCGTTACCTGCACAACCGCGGCATCAAAGACACGTCCCAACAACGCATCTGGGGGTTTCTCGGGGACGGGGAGATGGGGGAGCCGGAGTCGCTGGGAGCCATCGGACTGCCGGCACGGGAAGAGCTCGACAACCTCACATGGGTGATCAACTGCAACCTGCAACAACTGGATGGTCCGGTTCGCGGCAATGGCAAGATCGTCCAAGAGCTCGAGTCGATCTTCCTCGGCGCCGGCTGGAACGTGATCAAGGTGTTGTGGGGCCGCGACTGGGATCCTCTGCTGGCTGCGGATGCGCATGGGGCGCTGGTGAACAAGATGAACACCACGCCGGACGGCCAGTTCCAGACCTACCTGGTGGAGGACGGCGCCTACATCCGTAACAACTTCTTCTCCGATCCGCGGTTGCAGAAGATGGTCTCGGGAATGTCCGACGATCAGATCAAGGTGCTCTCCCGCGGCGGACACGACTACCGCAAGGTGTACGCGGCGTTCAAGGCAGCTACCGAGCACGTCGGACAGCCGACTGTGATCTTGGCGCAAACAGTCAAGGGTTGGACCATCGACGCCCTCGAGGGCAAGAACGCCACCCACCAGATGAAGAAGTTGACCACGAAAGACCTCAAGACCTTCCGCGACCGGCTCTACTTGGAGATCCCCGACCGGGCACTGGAGGACGCGTACAACCCTCCCTACTACCACCCCGGAAACGACTCAGATGAGATCAAGTACCTGCAGGAGCGGCGCCGGGAGTTGATGGGCTACCTCCCCGAGCGTCGGGTACGCCCGACGATCATCAAACTGCCGGGCGATGAGGTTTACGCACCGCTGATGGAGCCGGCTGGGGAGAAGACCAAGGTAGCCACCACCCAGGCGTTTGTGCGGCTGCTCCGGGACCTCATGCGGGATAAGGAGATCGGTCACCGGATCGTGCCGATCGCGCCGGATGAGTTCCGTACCTTCGGCATGGACTCGATGTTCCCGACCGCCAAGATCTACAACCCACATGGCCAGACCTACGAGTCGGTCGACCGCAAGCTGCTGCTGTCGTACAAGGAATCCGAGAAGGGGCAGCTGCTGCACGAGGGGATCTCGGAGGTCGGCGCCATGGGTTCGGTGATCGCGGCCGGCTCGGCATACGCCATGCACGGCGAACCCATGATTCCGTTCTATATCTTCTATTCAATGTTCGGCTTCCAACGGACCGGCGACTGGATCTGGGCGATGGCGGACCAATTGGCGCGCGGGTTCCTGCTCGGCGCTACCGCAGGTCGCACCACACTCACAGGCGAGGGTCTACAGCATGCGGACGGCCACTCGCCGTTGCTCGCCAGT